>JAYSQK010000063.1:0-2458 GCA_043721555.1 Frankiales bacterium | reverse complement strand
TTCGGCCCACCAGTACGGGCGCAGTACGACGCGATGTGCGCACCCGACGGCGCGTTCCTGATCGGTGACCCGCAGACCGTTGCCACCAAGATCGCTCGGATCGACGACGACCTCGGCGGGATCGCCCGGATGTCGCTGCAGATGACCAACGTCCGGCTGGCCCACACCAACCTGCTGCACGGGATCGACCTGCTCGGTACCGCCGTAGCTCCGATCGTCCAAGCGGCCACCGCGGGCGGTAAGCCGGGACGGTGACGCGTGACCGTCACCGCTGAATGCTCCGGCGCCCACGGGATCGACCGGGCATCGGGCTGAGGATCAGGGGGCGAGGTGCAGGACGAACCAGTCGCGAGCCGCGCCCTGCGAGATGCTGGCGCCTTTGACGTAGGCGTCGAAGTGACCGCCGGGCAGGATCTGCAGCTTCTTGGGCTCGTGGGCTGTGTCGAACGCGGCGATGGCGAGCTCGGATGGCGTCAGATGGTCGCCGATGGCGGGAAGCATCAGTAGGGGCGTGGGACTGATGTAGGGCAGGTAGGTGAGCGGCTCGTACTCGGTGAACATCTCCACGCTGCGCAGCGTGCATTCGTTCTTCCAGGACGGTGCGCGACTGTGACCGGTTTCGGTGAACCACTGCCACGAATCCGCGGTGGGCAGCGCCGAGGGGGCCAGCGGGTCTTCCGCGACCACGGGGACCATCGCTGGTGGCTGGCCCTGAAAGCGGGCGAGCCGGTCGGCGTCGAACATCTCCCGGAACCCGGCGATGAAATCGGCGCGAACCAGCGCGCGGACGTTGTCGTGGCCGCTGACCATCGGGACCTGACTGACCACGGCCTTGACCCGACGGTCCACAGCGGCGACGACCAGCACATGGCCACCGGAGTAGCTACTGCCCCAGATGCCGATGCGGTTGCTGTCGACCTCGGGCAGGGTGGTGGCGTAGGTGATGGCGTGCCGATAGTCCCGGACCTGCGCCCAGGGGTCGATCTCCTGGCGGGGCTCACCGTCGCTGGCCCCGAAGTTGCGGTTGTCGAAGACCAAGGCGTTCAGGCCGGCGGCGGCGAAGACTGCGGCGTAGTCATCGAGGTACATCTCCTTCACCGCAGAGAAACCGTGCGCCAGCACGACGGTCGCCGCCGAGGCACCCGGCCCGTCCGCCGGGTAGAACCAGCCACGTAGGGTGACGCCCTCAGCGTCGAACTCGATGTCGCGACGAGTCATATCCATCTCCTCCTGGTCAGGCTGTCCGCAGGGCTCAGGCAGCCGCGGCGGTGGATCCCGGACAAGCCGACGGTAGACCTGAACGGCGGGACTGCAAGCTCACTCCCCGAAGCCTTGATCGGGTTGACGGTGTCGACGAAGGGCCGGCCGCTGACGTCTGTGCCGCGCCACGGTCGGGGTGTCAGCCGGTTCAGGGCTGGGGCGTGAGGTCCTGGCCGCTGATGACCGGCGAGATGCGCAGGGTTTCGTGGGTCGTGCTCTGGGCCCCGGCGTTGTCGGTGACGGTCGCGGTCATCGTCACTGTGTGCTGTCCGACCGACAGGACGAGCGACCCGCCAACGACCCAGTCGAAGGTCGTCCGAACCGCGCCGTCCGGCCCGATGGCGCTGCCGGCGATGTTGAACAGTGGCGCGAGGTTTTGCCCGGCCGCGATCAGGTGACCGTTGGGCTGCCGCAACCCGGCATCGAAGGAAAAGCGCAGACCTGGCGCGTTCGGGTTGATCCCGCCGAGGTTGTTTGCAACGCCGGACGGGATCGCGGCCGGTGTGGCAATGGTGCCTTTACCGCGGGCGTTCTCGTCCACACCGATGCCGTGGTGGGCCTTGTCCAAGGCGTCGAGTTGGATGAAGAACAGCGTGCCGTTCTTCGCGGTGGGCTGCGGCAACGTGCCGGTCGCGACACTGCTGGGGTGTTCCGGGGCGCTGAGCTCGAGCTCCGGACCTGCGCCGTCGGTCGCCGCCGCGGGTGGCTGGGTCGGGGCTGGGGTGAGGGTTTGTCCCGCGCCGCTGGACGCCACCCGGTAGGTCTGCTGTTCGATGCCGGTGCGACCCAGCAGGTCGGTGACCGCAGCGGTGACGGTCAACCGGGACGTCCCTGGGGCCAGCGACTCCAGCACGTGCCAACCCGCCCAGACGGTGACGCCCGGCCCGCGGGAGTCATCCGTGCCGGCGATGTTGAACAGCGCCGCAAGGTTCGTCCCGGCCTGGATCACTCCCCCGTCTGGCTTGGTCAGGTCGTTGTCCACGGTGACGACCAGGCCCGGGAAGTTCGGGTTGGGCTGTCCGAGCAGTGCCGTGTTACGTACGTTGAGCGCCTCGTTGACCGCGATGCCGGCCCTGCCGTGACTCTTGGCCTCGACGTTGATGACGAAGCCGCTGCCACCGGCTGGGCTGCCGGCGCCCGGCTTGCCGGTGCCAGGAGCGAGCAGGTCGCCCGCCACCGCCGACGTGAGGCTGACGTC
>JAYSQK010000062.1:0-5469 GCA_043721555.1 Frankiales bacterium | reverse complement strand
GTGGGGCGGGTGGGGCTCGAACCCACGACCGAGGGATTATGAGTCCCGTGCTCTGACCGGCTGAGCTACCGCCCCGCCGGGGAGCATAGTGAGCGCGTCCACGTCCGTGACCTGATCGGAGCCCCGTGCACGTCCTCGTCTCCGGCGGCGCCGGCTTCATCGGTGCGGCGGTCGTCAGCGCCGTCCTCGATGCCGGCCACCAGGTGCGGGTCCTCGACGCGCTCCTGCCGGCGGTGCACGCGAGCGGCTGGCCGGCCCACCTCGACCAACGCGCGGAACGGGTGCACGCCGACGTGCGCACGATGGCCGACGGCGTGCTCGACGGGATCGACGTGGTCTGCCACCAGGCGGCGATGGTCGGCCTGGGCGTCGACCTCGACGACCTCCCGTCGTACGTCGGGCACAACGAGCTCGGCACGGCGGTGCTGCTCGCCGCGATGGCCCGGCGGGGCGTCGGTCAGCTGGTGCTGGCCAGCTCGATGGTGGTCTACGGCGAGGGGCGCTATGCGTGCGCCGAGCACGGGGTCGTGCGACCCGGGCCCCGCGCCGCCGGCGATCTCGATGCCGGACGCTTCGAGCCGACCTGCCCGGAGTGCAGCCGGTCCCTCAGCAGCGAGACGGTGCCGGAGGACGCGCCGCTCGATCCGCGCAACGTCTACGCGGCGAGCAAAACCGCGCAGGAGCACCTGTCGTCATCGTGGGCGCGGGCCTGCGGCGGGAGGGTCACCGCCCTTCGCTACCACAATGTCTATGGGCCTCACATGCCGCAGGGGACGCCGTACGCCGGAGTGGCGAGCCTGTTTCGCAGCGCCCTGGCCAGGGGTGAGGCCCCGCGGGTCTTCGAGGACGGCGGCCAGCAACGGGATTTCGTGCACGTCCGTGACGTTGCCCAGGCCAATCTGCTGGCATTGCAGAACCCAGGCGCAGCTGGGCATCTCGAGCCCTACAACGTCGCGAGCGGCACGATGCACACGGTCGGTGACCTGGCCCGCGAGCTCGCCCTCGCGGCCGGCGGGCCGATGCCTGTCACGACGGGGCAGTATCGCCTCGGCGACGTACGGCACGTCGTCGCGTCACCGGCAAAAGCCCAGTCTGCGCTCGGGTTCCGCGCGCAGGTGTCCTTCGCGGACGGGGTCCGCGAGTTCGCGACCGCGCCGCTGCGCGAGGCCGTCGTTGCCTGACGTCGTCCTGCCCTGCCTGGACGAGGCCGGCGCCTTGCCGTGGGTGCTCTCGCGGATGCCCGCGGGCTACCGGGCGATCGTGGCCGACAACGGCTCGACCGACGGCTCAAGGGAGATCGCCGCGTCGTACGGCGCGCAGGTGGTGCCCGCCACCCCTCGCGGGTTCGGCGCCGCCTGCCACGCCGGCCTACTCGCCGCCACCAGCGACATCGTCTGCTTCATGGATGCCGACAGCTCGCTCGACCCACAGGAACTCCCCCGGGTCGTCGAGGCACTGGTCGGGCACGACCTGGCGCTGGGCCGCCGGCGGCCGACGGCCCGGGGCGCCTTCTCGCTCCATGCCCGGCTCGGCAACGCCGAGGTGGCCCGCCGGGTGCGCAAGCGGACCGGCTACGACGTCCACGATCTCGGGCCGATGCGCGCCTGCCACCGGCAGGCGTTGCTCGAACTCGACCTCGTGGACCGGCGCTTCGGCTATCCCCTGGAGATGGTGGTGAAGGGCTCGGCCGCCGGCTGGCGCGTCGTGGAGGTCGACGTCGACTACCACCCGCGGGTCGGCCGGTCGAAGGTGACGGGAACGGTCCGCGGGACGGCCCGCGCGGTGCGCGACATGAGTCGGGTGCTCGGGCAGCCCTGAGCTCAGCCCGTCGCCAGCGGAAGCCTCGCGGCCGGCAGGCGCACCAGGACCCGGCAGCCCGGCCCGTGGTTGCTGATGCTGATCTCGCCGTGGTGCGCCTCGACGAGACCACGCGCGATGGCCAGCCCGAGGCCGGCGCCACCGTCGTCGCCGGGGGTGCGCGCCGCCGTACCGCGGAAGGCCACCTCGAAGACCCGGGCCAGGTCGCTGTCCGGGATACCGCCGCAGGCATCGGCCACCTCGACGTACGCCGAGTCGCCGTCGGAGCTGGCGCGGACCGAGATCACCCCGTCGGCGGGGGTATGCCGGATCGCGTTGCTCAGCAGGTTGCGCAGCACCCGGCCGAGCTCGGGCAGGCTGCCCTCGACGGACGGCAGGCCACCAGCGGCGTCGCCCACCAGCCGCACCCCCTTGGCCGCGGCGACCGGCGTGGCCGATGCCACTGCATCGCTGACGACGTCGGCGAGCGAGATCTCCTGCAGTGTCAGGCGAAGCGAAGATGCGTTGATGCGGGACAGCTCGAACAGGTCGTCGACCATGCCGGCGAGCCGGTCGGCCTCCCGGCGCAGGCCGGTGTGGTATCGACGCACGGTCTCCGGGTCGTCGTCGACGACGCCGTCCTCGAGCGCCTCGGCCATCGCGCGGATCCCGGCGAGCGGGGTGCGCAGGTCGTGGCTCACCCAGGCCACGAGCTCGCGGCGGCTCGACTCGAGGGCCCGCTCTCGCTCGCGGGACGCTTCGAGCCGGCTGCTGGTCTCGGCGAGTTGCCGGTCCAGATGGGCCAGCTCGGCCGACAACGCCCCACCGGCGGGGGTGTAGCCGCCGTCACCGATCCCGGCCGCGGCGACCCCGAGCGCCCGACTGCCAGCGACGACGGCGCGACCCAGCACGACGGCGGTGGCGACGCCGACCGAGCCGGCGACCGCGACGACCACCAGCAACACCTGCAGGTCGTGGTCGGACAGGAACATCGCCGCGGCCGTGCCGATCGCACCGGCGAGCACGGCGCCGACCGACACCAGGGCGACCACCGTGAGCGAGAGCACCATCGAGCGGCGGCGCAGCAACCGCAGCAAAAGCAGACCGAGCAGCGCGACGGCGAGCGAGCTCCCGGCGGCGATGCCGACGACAACCAGCAGGTCCGGGATCACCGCGCGTCCTCGGGCTCGTAGCGGTAGCCGACACCGAAGACGGTGACCACCCGGGTCGGGTTGCGCGGATCCGGCTCGACCTTCTCCCGCAGCCGGCGCACATGGACCGTGACGGTCGAGTGGTCGGCGTACTCCCAGCCCCACACGTGCTTGAGCAATTCCTCGCGACTGAAGGCCCGGCGGGGGTGCTGCAGCAGGAAGACCAACAGGTCGTACTCCCGCACCGTGAGGCCAAGCGGTTGACCACCCCTGCTGGCCTGGTGCGCCGCCACGTCGACTTCGATGTCACCGTCGCGGAGCACACCGGGTGAGCTGGCGGCGAGCGGCGCCGCGCTGCGGCGGAGCACCGACTGCACGCGCAGGACGAGCTCCCGCGGGGAGAACGGCTTGGTCACGTAGTCGTCGGCGCCGAGCTCGAGTCCGACCAGCCGGTCGGTCTCGTCGCCCAGGGCGGTCAGCATCACGACCGGCACCGGGGCGTGTGCACGCAACTGCCGGAAGACCTCGAGGCCGTCCATGCCGGGCAGCATCAGATCCAGGACGACCAGGTCGGGCGGGTCGGCAACGGCCTTGTCGAGCGCCACCTTGCCGTCGGCGACAACTGCCACGGCGTAGCCAGCGTGGTCGAGGTAGCGCGCGACGACGTCGCTCACCGTCGCGTCGTCGTCGACGACCAGGATGCGTTGCTGCACGCCGACCTCCGGTCGTCAGGTGTCCCTCATTGAGATTAGGCGCGCCGACCCGGTGAGGCGACGCACAGCCGTCGACGTCACCGCGCCGTCACCAGCAGCAGCGGCTCAACGCCGGGTTTGTGGACCTACGGTCCTCGTCATGCCCCGCCGTCTGCTCGCCGCTGCCGCGCTGCTCGCGCTGGCCGCGTGCGGCGGCAACCGGGTCCGCCCGGCCGCCGCCCCGGACCAGCTTGCGTTCGCCGGGCCAACCCTGAACGCCGCGGGCACCGCCAGTTGGGCGCCGTGGCCGCAGGCGGAGCATGACGCGCGCCGCAGCGCCGCGTCGACCGCGACCGGCCCGCAGACCGCTTCGCTGCGCTGGACCCGCCGGCTCGAGGGCAACGCCACCCCCGGCCCGGTCATCGGCCGGGACGGGACCATCTACGCCGCCAGCAACGCCGGCGTCCTGCACGCGCTCGACCCGGCGACCGGCGCAGACCGCTGGACCTTCGACGGCGGGGGCGGCTACGGCAGCGACCTGTCGACCTCTGCCGCTGTGCTGGCCGACGGCACGGTGCTCTGGCCCGGGCCACACAACACGATCTTTGCGCTGGGCCGCACCGGCAAGCTGCTTTGGCGTGAGGTGCTCATCGGCCAACCGACGTCGCCGGCGGTGACCGCCGAGGGACGCGTCACCGTCGGCGACACCTCCGGCGGGGTGACCGCACTCGCCGTCTCCGGGCGCCGGCACACGGTGCTGTGGCGGGCCCAGCTGCACGGCACGTCGTACGGCTCGGTAGCCCTGTCGCCGACCGACGCGCACCGCGCCTACACGACCGTCGACGACCAACTCGTTGCGCTCGACGACGCGCGGGTGGCTTGGCGGTTCAAGGTCGGCGGCCAGATCGAGGTCTCCCCCGCGGTGGCCCCCGATGGCACGATCGTCGTCGGCACCAACGACCGCTGGGAGTACGCCGTCAGCCCGGCCGGCAGCCGCATCTGGCGGCACGACCGGGCGTCCTGGAGCTACTCCTCACCAGGCGTCACGAACGACGGTATTGCCTACTTCGGCGATCACACAGGTCATCTCAATGCGGTCAATGCGAGAACCGGTGCGCTCGTGGCGAAGTACGCCGGAGGAGCGCGGCACGCGCAGGGTGAGCCCGGCATCGGGGTCGGCGTCTGGACCGCGCCGCTGGTAGACGCGCGGCACGACGTCTACTGGGGCACCGAATCCGGCCACGTGCACGGCGTCGACGCCGCCGGCAACAGCCTGTTCGACCTCGCGCTCGGATCGACCGTCGACAGCTACCCTGCGCTCGGCTCGGACGGGCTGCTCGTGCTCGGCGTCGCCGACGGCCGCCTGCTGGGCATCGGGAGCCCGCATGCATGACGTCCAGCTGCTCGTGCTCGCCAAGGCTCCGGTCGCGGGCCGGGTCAAGACCCGGCTCTGCCCGCCGCTGACGCCCCAGCAGGCAGCCGATGTCGCCGAAGCGGCCTTGCTCGACACCCTCGACGCCGTACGCCGTACCGAGGTGCGCCGCCGGGTCCTCGTGCTCGACGGGTCGTTCGGGGCGGCCGGCTTCGAGGTGCTGCCGCAACGCGGCGGCGGGCTCGACGAGCGGCTCGCGGCGGCCTTCGACGACGCCTGGTCCGGCGCGCAGCTGCCCCTGCTGCTCATCGGGATGGACACCCCGGAGGTCACCCCGGCCGACCTGGACGTGGCCGTTGAGGCGCTGGTCCGCACCGGTTGCGTGCTCGGCCTGGCCCAGGACGGCGGCTGGTGGGCGCTCGGCCTGGACCGCCCGGACGCGTCGCTGCTGCTCGGG
>JAYSQK010000061.1:0-1724 GCA_043721555.1 Frankiales bacterium | reverse complement strand
GCCCGCGACCACACCGCCGCCTACCTGTCGGGTCACTGGCCGGACCTGCCCCGCGCCGAGGTCCTGCTCGTGGCCGACACCGTCACCCGTCTCACGATCAGCCATCTCGTCCTGCCCGGCGGGCGCCCAGACCAGATCGCCAGTGACACAGCCCATCTCGTCGAACGACTGCTACCAGGGGGAACGACTGCATGAGCACCCACGAGCTGTACACGATCCCGGCCGAGCACCGGACCTGGGACGTCGAGATGGCCGGTGCCTCCCGGTTCACCTGGGAGTACGACGACGGCCGCGACCGGCTGCTCTCGCTCTACCAGAAGGGCAAGGACAAGCAGTGGGACCAGACCACCCGGATCGACTGGTCACTCGACATCGACCCGCACAACGCGCTGGGCATGCCCGACGAGACCATCTCGATCTACGGCACCGAGATGTGGGACAAGATCGCCGGTGACCGCAAAGCGGTCGGCGAGCTGTCGATGCATCTGTCCAGCTGGCAGTTCAGCCAGTTCCTGCACGGCGAGCAGGGCGCGATGATCTGTTCGGCCCGGATCGTGGAGTCCGTCCCGGATCTCGACAGCAAGTTCTACGCCGCGACGCAGACGATGGACGAGGCGCGGCACGCCGAGACCTACTCCCGCTTTCTGCAGGACAAGATCGGGATGCTCTACCCGATCAATGAGCACCTGAAGTCGTTGCTCGACGACACGCTCACCGACAGTCGCTGGGACATGCCGTATCTCGGTATGCAGGTGCTCATCGAAGGCCTCGCCCTGGCCGCCTTCGGGGTGCTGCGGGACATGACGACCGTCGCGCTGCCCAAGCAGATCCTGGCCTACGTCATGCAGGACGAGGCCCGGCACGTGGCGTTCGGCCGGCTCGCCCTGAAGGACTACTACAGCCAACTCAGCCGCGCCGAGCTCGACGAACGCGAGGAGTTCGTCGTCGAGGGCTGCTACCTGATGCGCGACCGCTTCCGGCAGCAGGAGGTCTGGGAGAACCTCGGGTACGACGTCCCGGCCTGCCTCGAAGCGGTCAAGCAGGCGCCGTACTTCCAGGCCTTCCAGTCGCTGCTGTTCAGCCGGATCGTGCCGTGCGTGAAGGACATCGGCCTGTGGGGCGAGAAGGTGCAGAAGGCCTACGCCGACATGGGTGTGCTCGACATGGCCGGCATCGACCTCAACGCCCTGATGAAGCAGGACGAGGACATCGCCGACACGGTCGACCTGGAGCGGCTTGCGGCGATCGAGGCGCGCGAGATCGCCGGGTCCAAGGTGGCCGTCGACACGACGATCGCGATCGGCGCCGACGAGCTGCCGGCCGACGCGCGGTAGGGCGGGCGTCAGCCGGCCGAGATCGACGCGCCCAGCGCCGTGACGGCTGCGGTGGCGACCGCCTCGTCCTGCTCACCGGTGCCCCCGCTCGCCCCGACCGCGCCCAGCAGCACGCTGTCGCGGTAGACCGGGACCGCGCCGGTCTGCGGGGTGTAGGCCCCGTGGGTCATCGTGGTGAGGGCGCCGGCGAAGTTCGGCATCGCCGCCATCTTCTCCTTCTGCGCCGCGCTCGGCGTGCCGTACGCCGCTGACGTCCAGGCCTTGCCCTGCGCGACGGTTGCGGTGATCCACGGCGCACCGTCCATCCGGACCAGCGCGAGCAGATGACCGCCGGGGTCCATGACGGCGATCGCCATCGGCACCCCCAGCTCGTCAGCGGCGGCTCGGGCG
>JAYSQK010000060.1:0-4965 GCA_043721555.1 Frankiales bacterium | reverse complement strand
TGGGACATGGTCAAGCAGCCGCTGCTGACCCGGGTCGCGGAACGGCTGCTGCAACCGCTCGTCGGCAAGTCGCTGGTCGTCTACCTGCGCAAGCCGGAGCCGGCCCGTGCGGCGGCCTGAGCTGCGCGGCCTGCCCGGCCTGCTCAGCCGGGCCCAGCTCGAAGCGACGGTCGAGGCCATCGCCGGCACCCAGCAGGCGGGCGGGTCGCTGCCGTGGCCCGACGGCCATACCGACGTTTGGGACCACGTCGAGTGCGCGATGGCCCTCGTCGTGGGTGGCCGGCTCGACCAGGCGCGGGCGGCCTACGCCTGGCTCCGCCGCACCCAGGCGACCGACGGTTCCTGGGCCACGTCGTACGCCGGGGCAGTGGTGCTCGATCCGAAGGTCGACGTCAACCAGTGCGCTTACGTCGCGGTCGGGGTGTGGCAGTGGTGGCTCGTGACCGGCGACCGGAGCCTGCCCGAGCAGATGTGGCCGCATGTGCGCCGGTCCCTTGACCTGGTGTGCGACCTGCAGGCCCCGGCCGGCCAGATCTTCTGGGCCCGCGAAGGTGGCGTCACCCGCCGCGAGGCGCTGCTGACCGGATCGTCGTCGATGTATCAGTCGCTGCGCTGCGGCATCGCGCTGGCCGAGCTGGTGGGGGAGCCGCAGCCCGAGTGGGAGCTGGCCGCCGGGTTGCTGCAGCACGCGGTAGCCCAGCATCCGGAGGTGTTCCTCGACAAGAGCCGCTTCTCGATGGACTGGTACTACCCGGTGCTCGGCGGCGCTGTCCGGGGCGCCGCCGCCGAGGCGCTGCTCAGCTCCCGCTGGGACGACTTCGTGGTGGCGGGGGTGGGCTGCCGCTGCGTGGCCGACCGGCCGTGGGTGACCGGCGCCGAGACCGCCGAGCTGGCCCTGGCCCTGCTCGTCAGCGGCGACCCGGACCGGGCCCGCCAGCTGCTCGCCGATGTCCAGCACCTGCGCGAGCCGGACGGGTCCTACTGGACCGGGCTGGTCTTCGACGAGGGCGTCCGCTGGCCGGTCGAGCGGTCGTCCTGGACGTCGGCTGCGATCGTGCTCGCCGCCGACGCGCTCGCCGGCGGCCAGACGCTGACGCTGTTCGCCGGTGACGACCTGCCCACCGGCGCGATGCTCAGCGCAGACGTCTGCCGGTCCGAGGGCGCCCCCTGCGGGGACACCGTCCACAGCTGAGGCTCAGACCATCACCGCGGCGGGTGGGCAGAGGCCGGCCAGCGGATCGGCCACCCCCGCGACCGCCACCGGGCCGCCGACGCCAAGCTCGAGCCGGGCCGCCAGCACGACGTCGACGGCCCAGTCCTGCTGCGGGACGAGCGGGCTGAGCGCGACCGATCCGCTGCCGGCCTCGAGCAGGGCGGCCCGCAGCAGCGACTGTCCCTCGACGGCGGAGCCGGCACTGAGCACCCGTACCAGCGTGCGCGTCGCCCCGCTGATGACCAGCGCGCAGCCGCGGTCGGCGACCAGCCAGCTGCCACCTTCGGCCAGCACGAAGGCGATGTCGTCGGCCAGGTGCGCTACGCCGACCCGCTCGGCGTCCCGCCAGATGTCGCCCGTCCGGACGCCGGCGTGGTCGCCCAGCATCGCCGGGTCGACGACCCCGCTGCCGGAAAGGGCGGGCAGCAGTCGGAACCCGGCCTTTGCATAGGCCCGGAGCGCCCGGGCGTCCCGCGAGGAGGAGAAGGTGCGCACCCCGCCGGTCGGCGCGGTCTGCAGTGCTGCTTCGAGCAGCGCCCGGCCGGCCCCGGCGCTCTGCGCGCCGGGCTCGACCACGAGCAGGGCCAGCTGCCACAGGGTCCCCCGCACCGACGACAGGGCGACCCCGGACAACACGCCTTCCCCGTCGTACGCGCCGAGGGCCGAGCCGGTGCGCTGCAGATAGCGGTGCTGCGCGGTGTGGTGGGCGGTGTCCAGCTCGTTCGGCGGCTCGACCGGGCGGCCGAGCCGGACCGACAGGTCGTCGAAGCTGCGGGCCGCGAGCGGGTGGACGAGGTCGATCTCGGCCTCGGCCAGCGGCCGGATCGTCAGGTCCACGGCGACGCCGTACGACGGAGTACGCGCAGCGAACCGTGGCCCGAAACGGGCTCGAAGGCGCCGCTGCCCTGCGCCCGGCACACGACGTTCCACGGCGGGCGGCCACCGTCGGCGGGATCGGGGAAGACGTCGTGCACCGCGAGCAGGCCGCCGGCGACCAGATGCCGGGCGAAGGCCGCGTAGTCGTGCTGGGCGACCTGCTCGGTGTGGTTGCCGTCCAGGAACAGCAGCGCGAGCGGCCCGGACCACCAGCCGGCGACCTGCTGGGTGGTCGCGACCAGGACGCTGACCGCCTGGTCCAGACCGGCGTCCCAGAGGGTGCGGCGCAGCGCCGGGAGCGTCTCCAGGTGACCGGTGTGCGGATCGACGAGCGAGCTGTCGTGCCACTGCCAGCCGGGCTGGTTCTCCTCCGAGCCGCGGTGGTGGTCCAGCGTCACCAGGTGGGCGCCGACCTGCCGGGCCGCCGCACCGAGGTGCACCGTCGAGCGGCCGCAGTAGGTCCCGATCTCCAGCCACAGGCCGGGCCCGGCGATCACCGCAGCCTCGTGCAACGCGACCGCCTCGTCGTCGGGCAGGAAGCCCTTGGTGCGGCGGGCGACGTCGAGCAGGGCGTCCGGGACAGGCATACGGGGGGCCTCCACGGGTAGGGTCGGGGCGTCGGAGGGGAGTATCCCCGCAGCGCCGCGGTCGTCAGCACGGTCCTCCCGGGGACCCGGACGCGGTGTGGCCCGCAGGGGCCGGGAGAGACCTCCGGTCGGACCGTCCTGTCCTGACCGGAGGAGCGCCTGTGCTCGACGTCCAGCTCACCACCTGGCTTGCCACGATCGGCGGGCTCGTCGCCATCCTCGGCGTCGACCAGTGGGTCGCGCACCGCAAGGGCGAGCACGAGTTCTCCGTCGGTGAGGCGACCCGATGGGTGCTGCTGTACGTCGGGCTGGCGGTGGCCTTCGGAGCCGGCCTGTGGATCGTCGCGGGCCATCGGGCCGGCGCGGAGTTCTTCGCCGGTTACCTCACCGAGTATTCGCTCAGCGTGGACAACCTGTTCGTGTTCGTCATCATCATGTCGAGCTTCGCCGTCCCACGGGCCTACCAGCACAAGGTGCTGCTGTTCGGCATCGCACTCGCCCTGGTGCTCCGCGGCGCGTTCATTGCGATCGGCGCCGCGGCGATCAACCAGTTCGTCTGGGTCTTCTTCGTGTTCGGCGCGTTCCTGGTCTACACCGCGTACCAGCTGGCGTTCGCGAAGGAGCACGACGAGCCGCAGGAGCGCAAGAGCCGGCTGGCCGAGGTGCTCGGCCGGGTCCTGCCGTCCACCGACGCCTACGACGGGGCGAAGATCGTCACCAAGGTCGCCGGCCGGCGGGTCGTCACCCCGATGCTGCTGGTCATGATCGCCATCGGGTCGACCGACCTGTTGTTCGCCCTCGACTCGATCCCGGCGATCTTCGGCCTCACCAAGGAGCCGTACATCGTCTTCACCGCCAACGCCTTCGCCCTGATGGGCCTGCGACAGCTGTACTTCCTGCTCGACGGACTGCTCGACCGGCTGGTCTACCTCTCAAAAGGCTTGGCGGTCATCCTGGGCTTCATCGGTGTCAAGCTCGTGCTGCACGCCCTGCACGAGTACGGCGTCGACTGGGCCCCCGACATCGGCATCGCTCCCTCGCTCGGGGTCATCGTCGGGACCCTGGCGGTCACGACCGCGCTGTCCCTGCGGGCGACTGCCGACCGGGCCAGATGCTGACCCGGCGTACCGATTGGTCGTTGTGACGCGCGTCACAGCTGTGTAGCGTCCGAGCTCCTAGACCCTGAACCGTCGGAGGTTGCTCATGACCAGATCCCCGCAGGGCACGATCAACATCGTCGACCCGTCACCGCTGAACTGGCTGTTCATCACCTGGAACACGATGGAAGAGCCGGTCCGCACCGACCAGGACGGTCGCATCGTCTACGCGCTCGCCGAGTCGAGTGAGTGGCTCGACGACAAGACGCTGGAGCTCAAGCTGCGCGCGGGCGTGCGGTTCCAGAACGGCGAGACCTTCACCGCTGAGCACATCAAGATCAACTTTGACCAGATGCAGCAGTGGGCGGCGCCGCACCCCCCTGGCACGTGGCTCAACTTCCCGCCGGAGTCGGTGGCGGAGGTCGTTGACGACCTGACGCTGCGGTTCCACTTCCCAGGACCGGACGGGCTCGCGATCGGCAAGATGCGCGGCTTCCACATCACCAGCAAGGAGTTCTGGGGGCCTAACGGCCCAGGCTTCGGCTACAAGAAGTTCGGCAGCGGCGACGGCCACTGGTGAGTGATCGACGAGGCCGGCCCCTGGGGGACCGGCCCCTTCACCCTGGTTCAGGGTGAGTCTTCGATCACGACCCGCACCGTCATCATGTCCGGCGAGCCCTTCGCCTGTTCCCATCTGATCGAGAGCGAGCAGCGCAGCCCGCAGCTCGTCCTCGAGGCCAACCCCGACCACTGGAACCGCGAACGGGGTCCACACATCGAGCGGGCGGTCTTCCGCAACGACCTCAGCCCGGACCAGGGCCTTGAGCTGTGCCTGGCCGGCGACGGCGAGGTCGACATCGTGACCGAGGTGTCCCCGGCCGATGCCGAGCGGGTGCTGGCCTCCGCGCACGCCAAGCTGGTCGCCTTCGACGCCAACCGGGTGCTGGTCGGCATCATCAACCGCGGCCAGCCCGACGTCCCCCTGGATACCGTTGCCGCCCGGACGGCGATCAACCTCGCCGTCGACCGGGCCAAGCTGGTGGCCCAGGGCCTGAACGGCTACGCAACGGTGATCCCGGCGATGACCCCGCCGTGGTGCAGTGGCCTGCCCGAGGGCGCGACGCCGTTCCCGCACGACCCGACCCGGGCCAAAGCCCTGCTGCAGGAGAGCGGTTGGCCGGCCGGCCGGCCG
>JAYSQK010000059.1:0-3362 GCA_043721555.1 Frankiales bacterium | reverse complement strand
GCGTTCACGCCGCAGTTCGTCACCCGCGACCAGGTCGACCCGGCCGTCGTCGCCAAGGAGCGCGAGATCGCCGAGGCGACAGCCAAGGAGGAGGGCAAGTCCGAGGCGGCCCTGCCCAAGATCGTCGAGGGGCGGGTCAACGGTTTCTACAAGGAGGCCGTCCTCGTTGAGCAGGCCTTCGCCAAGGACAGCAAGAAGACCGTCGGCAAGGTCCTCGAGGAGGCCGGCGTCAGCGTCGTGCGCTTCGCCCGCTTCAAGGTGGGCCAGGCCTAGCAGTAGGTTCGCCCGCACCACCAGCCCGTACGACGAGGAGGCCGCCACCCGATGAGCACCGACCGGGAGGCGGCCTCGTCGCCGTCGTACAGCAGGGTGGTGCTCAAGCTCTCCGGTGAGGCGTTCGCGGGCGGCGGCGGGATGGGGGTCGAGCCGGCGACCGTGCAGCGGATCGCCCGGCAGATCGCCGAAGTGGTCCGCGGCGGCGTGCAGGTGGCGGTCGTCGTGGGTGGCGGCAACTACTTCCGGGGCGCGGAGCTGACCCAGAAGGGTCTGGACCGCAACCGCTCGGATTACATGGGCATGCTCGGCACGGTCATCAACTGCCTTGCGCTGCAGGACTTCCTGGAAAAGCAGGGCATCGAGACCCGGGTGCAGACGGCGATCGCGATGGGGCAGGTCGCCGAGCCCTACGTGCCGCGGCGGGCCGTGCGGCACCTCGAGAAGGGCCGGGTGGTGATCTTTGGCGCCGGGCTCGGCGTGCCGTTCTTCTCCACCGACACCTGCGCGGCGCAGCGGGCTCTCGAGACCGGGGCGCAGTGCGTGCTGATGGCCAAACAGGTCGACGGGGTCTACGACGACGACCCGCGCACCAACCCCGATGCGGTGAAGTTCGACGCACTGTCCTACGGCGAGGTGCTCGAACGCCGGCTCAAGGTCGCCGACGCCACCGCGATCAGCCTGTGCATGGACAACGGCATGCCCATCGTGGTCTTCGACCTGCTCCGCGAGGGCAACATCGCGCGAGCGGTGGCCGGTGAGAAGATCGGCACCCTGATCAGCGCTTCGGAAGGTGCGACCAGATGATCGACGACACGCTCCTCGACGCCGAGGAGCGCATGGACAAGGCGGTCACCGTCGCCAAGGAGGACTTCTCGGGCATCCGCACCGGGCGAGCCACCCCGGCGATGTTCAACAAGATCGTGATCGAGTACTACGGGGCGGTGACGCCGGTCAACCAGCTGGCCTCGCTCAGCGTGCCCGAGCCGCGGATGGCGGTCATCTCGCCGTACGACAAAGGCAGTCTCGGGCTGATCGAGCGGGCGATCCGCGACTCCGACCTCGGCGTGAACCCGACCAATGACGGCAACATCATCCGAATCGTGTTCCCGCAGCTCACCGAGGAGCGCCGCCGGGAGTTCATCAAGGTGGCCCGGACCAAGGCCGAGGACGCCAAGATCTCGATCCGCAACATCCGGCGCAAGGCCAAGGATGACCTGGACCGTCTCGTCAAGGACGGCGAGACCGGGGAGGACGACGTCGCCCGGGCCGAGAAGGAGCTGGAGCGGACCACCGCGAGCTACATCACCAGCGTCGATGAGCTGCTCCGGCACAAGGAAGCCGAGCTGCTGGAGGTCTGATGACCGTCCTGGACTCACCCGACAACCCGGTCCCCGCGACGCCCACGACGAGCCGCGCCGGCCGCAACCTGCCGGTCGCGATCGCCGTCGGCCTCGGGCTCGGCGCGCTCATCACGGCGCCGCTGTTCTCGCCGTACCGTTGGCTGTTCGTCGCCGTGCTCGTCGGCGCCATGGTCGTCGGCACCCGCGAGGTGGTGCATGCCCTGCGCACCCTCGGGGTCGCGCCGCCGCTGGTGCCGCTGGTCGTCGGTGGGGCCACGATGATCGTGCTGGCCTACCGCGAGGGCTCCGAGGAGCTGTTCATCGCGCTGGTGCTCACCGTGCTGGCGTGTCTGGTGTGGCGGCTCAGCGAGCCGGTCGCTGGCTACCTGCGCGACCTGTCGTCGGCGACGTTCACCGCGGCCTACGTGCCGTTCCTGCTCGGCTTCGTGGCGCTGCTGACCGTGCCGCCGGATGGTCCGCGGCGGGTCACGGCCTACATCGCGACGGTCGTCTGCAGCGACGTCGGGGGCTACGCCGCGGGCGTGCTGTTCGGCAAACACCCGATGGCGCCGTCGGTCTCGCCGAAGAAGTCCTGGGAGGGCTTCGGTGGCTCGCTGGTCGCGTGCGCCGCGGCCGGCGCGATCTTCTTCGCCACGCTGTTTCACACCTCGGCGCTGCTCGGCGCGCTCTACGGTCTCGCGATCGTCGTGACCGCCACGCTCGGCGACCTCGGCGAGTCGATGCTCAAGCGGGACATCGGCATCAAGGACATGGGCACACTGCTGCCCGGCCACGGCGGCCTGATGGACCGGCTCGACTCGCTGCTGCCGACCGCCCCGATCGCCTGGCTGCTGCTGTCCGCGTTCGTCCCGCTGCCGTAGTGGTTCCGGCTACCGGGCCGCTGCCCCCTGCTGCGCAAAGATCATCCGGCCGGCCGGGCGGTTGGTGATCTTTGTGCGGGGGGCGCGCTGCCGGCTGGTCTGCGGCGCACAACGATCAACAAGGGCGCTGGCCCGGCAAGATCCAGCCCGGCCCCTAGCCGGCAGGAGCTGGAGCCCGGTCCCGGAGCGTCGTACTCAGTGCGGTTTTCGGGCCTCATCACCCCTACCGTCTCGTGTCGTGATTCCGCGGCCGCAAAACGGACTCAAATCACGACACGAGACGGGAGGGCCAGGAGCGGGGGTCGCGTGTACGCCGGGGAAGGGGCCCGGCCGGCCCACCTACCGGCTGGCCCACCTACCGGCTGGCACACCCGGCCGGCCAGGTGCGCAGTGCGGTCCGACGTACGCTGGAGTCACTGTGCTCCCGCTCCCGCTCGTCTTCGACGCACCCAAGCGGGGCATGCCGCCGCAACATCTGGCCGACCTCGACGCCGCCGGTCGCCGGGCCGCCCTGGTGGCCGTTGGCGAGCAGGGCTTCCGGGCCGAGCAGCTGGCCCGGCACTACTTCGCCGGCCACGCGCCCGAGCAGATGACCGACCTGTCGGCCGCCCTTTTGGCCAAGCTGCCCGAGTTGCTGCCGACCCTGTTCACGACCGTACGCGAGGTCGACTGCGACGGTGGCGCGACCAGGAAGACCCTGTGGCGGGCGCACGACGGCACGTTGGTCGAGTCGGTGGTGATGCGCTACACCGCGCGCACGACCGTCTGCGTCAGCAGTCAGGCCGGCTGCGGGATGGCCTGCCCGTTCTGCGCGACCGGCCAGGCCGGGCTGACCCGCAACCTGTCGACCGCCGAGATCGTCGAC
>JAYSQK010000058.1:0-6786 GCA_043721555.1 Frankiales bacterium | reverse complement strand
GCTGCCGTAGCGGGCAACGTCTTCATCCCGGCTGGCGCAGGTGGACTCCTGAAGGACTCGGTGGCCGACCTGACGGCAATCGTGACGTTGAACAAGGCGGAGTTGGATCCGCCCGTAGGCAGGCCCCGCTCAGCGGCGTCCGGTCGCGGTGTCCCGGTAGTAGGAGCGCCAGATCAACCGGTGGACCGGGATCCAACGTGGGATCGAACGCACCCCGGGGATGAACGGGACGCAGATCAGGCCGAGGCTGAGGACCGCCATCAGGGCCCAGACGAGGGCGTCGGCGTTGCCGGACGTGGAGAACGGTTTGACCTGATACCAGAAGGTGTAGAGCCACAGCCAGGCCTGGCCCGGGTAGCTGCCGGTCTCGTTCATCATCCCCCACTGGTCGCCGGCCAGGTGCTGCGCGCTGGCCCGGTCGGCCAGGAAGGTGCCGTCGGCGATGAACAGCAACGGCTTGGTGTAGTCGGTCTGGTAGAAGTCGCCCTGCAGCAGCAGCGCGCCGTCGAGCCCACCGGCCTGGGCCAGCCGCAGCAGCCGGTCGAGCATGAACGGCACCGGCCCGTAGCTCCCGGCGGCCACCTTGGTCGGGTCGCCGTCCGGCGCCTTCGCCAGCGCCTCGGCGTACGCGGTCGCCCAGGTCTGTCGCTGCGCACTGGTCGCCGGGTCCCACTGGCCGAGCGCGGCCGTGAGCTGTTGATCGCCGGCCACACCACGCAGCGGTCGTACGACGAAGTCGGTGGCCGTGTCGATCGGGTGGGTGACGCCGGCGATGTGCTGCAGGGACACCGGACCGATCTTCTGGGCCGCGTCGGCGGTGTGCGTGTACGGCGCGCCGTAGCTCGCCGTACCGCTGGTCCCGTCGAGCTCGGTCGCGGCCGTCGCAACGAAATCGGATGGCGTCGCGCGGCTCCAGGTCGCCAGCGTCACCTGACGCTCGTCCGGTGAGGAGAAGACCGCGGCGAGCACGCCGACCAGCAGCGACATCACGACCAGCGCGATCACGAATTCCTTGACGAGGTCGTACTCGCGGTTGCGGCCGGCCCAGGGCAGCCCCTCGGCGTGGCGGCTGGCGACCGTGCGCGACGTGGGAACCGGTCGGGCCGGTGCGTGCGTCGTCATGACGACACCCGCTCGTGCGGCAGGTCCACCGGGTTGATCTCGAACGGTGGGACGACGCCGCGTCGGCGCACCTGCAGGACGTGGATGACCACGACCCCCCCGACCAGCAGCGGCAACAGCACGATGTGCCACATCAGCATCTGACCGAAGTCGAGGACGTTGAATCGGGAGCCGATGCCCACCGAGTTCAGTCCGTCCTTGGCCTGGGTGCTGATCAGCTGCGAGTCGAAGTTGGATTGCACGAGATAGCCGGTAAATGCCGTGCCGATCGAGCCGAAGAAACACACGGCGCCGGTCACCCAGGTCATCGCCCGATGCCCCCGCCAGGACGCCATCCAGAACTTCCCCCACAGGTGGATCACCATGACGGCCATGAACAGCTCGACGCTCCACAGGTGCACGCTGTTGACGTAGTGACCGAAGCTCGAGACGTGCCACCACTGCGGCCCCTCCACGGCGAGCAGCGCACCCGAGGCCAGCACCACGATGAACGCAGCGATCGTCAGCACGCCGAAGACATAGATCCAGGAGGCCACGTAGACCGGTTGCTTGTCTGGCAGGAGCTGCTCGGGCGGGAAGGTCGCTGTCGCGCGCCCCCGCAGCCGCCCGGTCCAGGTCTGCGCGGTCATCGCGGGTCACGTCCCTTCGGGAAGGGGAGCACCAGCGCGAGGGCGAAGAGCAGCAACATGATCACGACGACCACCAGGTTGGCGACCGAGAGCTGAACGACCCCCCAATGCAGGTAGTGGCCCGGGGCGTTGAGATCCACCGGTGCGGCGATGACGGCGGACGACATGATCATGAACGGCTCCTGACGTGGGACCACGGCACGTGCGGTGATCATGGGACGGCGAGCTCGTCGCCGGCACCGGCCGTTGGACCCCGAAGGTCGGGACCAACGTCCCTGGACCGGACGCCACCGGCGCCAGGCGCACGGTCGGGGAGCCGCGGGTGGCTATGGTCGACAACGATCCGTGACCCGGGTCACACCGCCCGCGAGGAGACCCCTGTGGCAGCCCGGCAGTCCGCGCTCGACTCGGCGCTGTTCCAGCTCGGCGAGGCAGCCGAGCAGCTCGGCCTCGACGACGGGATGCACCAGCTGCTCGCCACCCCCCGGCGATCGCTCGAGGTTGCGGTCCCACTGCGCCGCGACGACGGCTCGCTCGAGGTCCTGCGCGGCTACCGGGTGCAGCACAATCTGTCCCGCGGACCGGCTAAGGGCGGCGTGCGCTTCCACCCCAGCACCGACCTCGACGAGGTCCGCGCCCTGGCCATGTGGATGACCTGGAAGTGCGCCCTCATCGGCATCCCGTACGGCGGGGCGAAGGGCGGCGTCGCGGTCGACCCGAGGTTGCTCTCGCGCAACGAGCTGGAGCGGGTCACCCGGCGCTATGCCTCGGAGATCATGCCGATCATCGGCCCGGAGAAGGACATCCCGGCCCCAGACGTCGGCACCGATGAGCAGACGATGGCCTGGATGATGGACACCTACTCGACGCACACCGGCTATACCGTCACGGGGGTCGTCACCGGCAAGCCGGTCAGCCTCGGCGGCTCCCAAGGCCGGGGCGGGGCGACCAGCCGAGGGGTCATGTACTCGGTGTTCTGCGCCCTCGCCGAGGCCGGGGTCGACCACCGCGGTGCCCGGGTCGCGGTCCAGGGGTTCGGCAAGGTCGGCGGTCTCGCGGCGCAGTACCTGCACGACGCCGGCTGCACGGTGGTCGCGGTCAGCGATGTCAAGGGCGGTGTGCACAACCCACGCGGCCTCGACCCGGCGGCGTTGTCGAGGCACCTGCGCAGCGGCGCGGACAGCGTGGTCGGCTACCCCGGCACAGACGCGATCACCAACGAGGAGCTGCTCGAGCTCGATCTCGAGGTGCTCGTGCCCGCGGCGCTCGAAGGGGTTCTGCACGACGGCAACGCCGCGAAGGTGCGGGCCCGATTCGTCGTCGAGGGGGCGAACGGCCCGACGACCCCCGACGGCGACGCGATCCTGGCCGACCGCGGGATCACCGTCGTACCCGATGTGCTCGCCAACGCCGGCGGGGTCGCGGTCTCCTACTTCGAGTGGGTGCAGGACCTGCAGGCCTACTTCTGGTCCGAGGACGAGGTGAACGACCGGCTCAAGATTTTGATGGAGCAGGCCTACGCCGAGGTGTCCGCCCTCAGCGCCGAGCGCGGGATCTCACTGCGCACAGCCGCCCAGGTGATCGGCGTCGGCCGGGTCGCCGACGCGCACCGCACCAGAGGCCTGTATCCGTAGCCGGTCCGGGGTCAGTGCGTCGCGTCGTACGCCCTCGCGGTGCGCTGCAGCTCGACGGGCAGGAAGGCCCCGGCGTGCAGCAGGACCGAGCTCAGGCCACCGGTGCCGGCCGGGTCGGCCGCCTCGCGCGACCAGGCCGCGGCCCGCTGCGCGGCCACCGACGCGGCCCGCTTGGGCGGCAGCGCCGGCGCGGACCCGAGGCTGACCTGGCCCGGATCGCCGCCAGGCAGCACCACGATGGCGTTGGCGACGCTGCGCTCGGAGCCGTCGGACGGCCGGTTGACGACCAGGCCGTTGACCCACATCGCCGAGCTGCCGCCACCGTCGAGGTTCATCGCGTTCACGGCGCCGAGCGAGCGCATGAACGTCGACAGCTCGCGCAGGGTCATGCCGGCGCTGTAGCCGGGCTGCCGGCCGTCCACGACGACCATCAGCAGCGTCCCGTCGGCGGTGACACCGACCGCGGTGCGCGGCTGGCGCTGGAAGAACCCGCTCCCGTCCCCGTCGAGGTCACCGGCCACGCCCGGCGCGCCGTCGACGACGACCTGTGGGGTGCCACCGACCAGGTCGACCGCGCCCGGGAACCCGAGCCGGGTGCGCAGTCGTACGTCGGCACCGGTCGGCAGGCCGCGAACGAGGTCGGCCCCCGGATCGGTCGGGACCGCGGCGAGCACCTGGCCGACCGCGCTCGGGGCGGCCGCGTCGCCGGCCGCACAGCCACTCGCGGTCACCCGCTGATTGCTCTGGATCGTGCCGTCACTGGCCTGGCCGGCCGCGCTGATCGGTTCGAGGACGGCGAAGCAGCTGTCGAACGGCGGCCGCTCGGTGCTGGCCGCCGTGAACCCGGCCACGTCCGGGCCGCTCGGCGCGCCGGCGTTCCAGCGGGTGATGGCCGGCGGCGGCGGCGGTGGGGTGGTCGGCGGTGGAGTTGTCGGCGGGGCCGTGGTGGGCGGTTGGGCCGTCGGCGGTGTGGGCGCCGGGCTGGTGGCGGTCGGGACCGGGGTGGCGGGCTGCGTCGGGGTCGCCGTCGGCGTGGGGCTCGGCGGCGGGTTCAGGTTCTCGACACTGATGCTGATGGTCGGGTCGCCCATCGGCGCCCGCAGCCCGTCGCGGGTGAGGCCGACCGCCCGACCGTTGACCTGCTCGGTCTGGATGAGCCGGCCGTCGGTGGCGAAGGCGTGCACCGGCCGGCCCGATCCGAGGTAGTAGTCGCCGTTGATCGCCGCGACCGCACCGGCCCGTCGGGCCATTGCCGTCGCCGGTTCGAGGACGCCGAGGCGACCCCCGCCGAGGACGGTGTCGGGGCTGGACACGTCCGAGAGCACGACCCGGGTCACGTCCGCGACGAACGGCCCGGACGGGTCGCGCAGGACCTGGTGCGAGACCCCTGGAGCCAGCCCGCGGATCCGGCGTACGACGGGCAGGTCGCCGGTCCGTCCGTAGACGGTCCGCTGGGTCGCGCCGGTGCCGCTCCGGAAGCTCCAGACGCCGGTCGCGGCGTGCAGGACCGCGAGCGTGTCGGTGCCGTCGTGGTCCCAGTCGCCCGCGACGGGCAGGTCGCCGGGCACGCCGTAGGTGAACGCTGCGAGATTGTGGCCGCTCACCTGCTCGAAGAGCCGATTGCCTCGCAGGACGGCGATGTCGGTGCGGCCGTCGCCGTTCCAGTCACCGGCAAGCGGCCGATCGCCACTCGCCCCGAAGTGGATGA
Organism: Frankiales bacterium; assembly: GCA_043721555.1. Taxonomy (GTDB): domain Bacteria; phylum Actinomycetota; class Actinomycetes; order Mycobacteriales; family SCTD01; genus JAYSQK01. The sequence continues at coordinate 1,693 of JAYSQK010000058.1, read as the reverse complement.
TCCGGGTGGTCGGGCCGCGGTTGGCGCTCTTGAGGTACCAGGTGCCGCGGCGGAAGACCGCCAGGGTGTCGGTGCCGTTGCCGTCCCAGTCGCCGAGCATCGGGACGTCACCGCGCTGGCCGTACTGCACGCTGTCGACCGCGCCGCCCCGACTGTTGCGCAGCAGCCACGTGCCGTTGCGCCACAGGCTGATCGAGTCGTTCCCGTCGCCGTCGAGGTCGCCGGCGACCGGGAGGTCACCGGCCAGCCCCTCGGCGTACGTCGTGGAGACGCCCGGGCCGAGATCGCTGCGCAGGAACCAGGAGCCGCCGCGGCGCAGGCCGATCCGGTCGTAGCCGAGGGTTGCCGGGGCGGTCGGGGTGAACGACTGCAGCGCCGCCCGCGGGGCTGCAGCTCGGGCTGGGCCGAACGAACCCAGTGGCGTCAGGCCGAGCAGCAGGGCCGGGACGGTGATGGCGGGCAGGACGGCGCGCAGGGGGCGGGGCACAGGTGGTCCTTGCGGGGGGAGGGAGGACGGCCAGCCCCCGCACCATGCCACGGTTCACCCGGCAGCGAGGGCCAAAGACTCGGTCTACGGCGGTTGGTGTGCCACCATGGCGCGACGAACTACAACCATGTTGTTCTCGCCCGCAAGGGCGTGGAGGAGGCCCCATGGACGCCGCGCAGCGAAGCGCCCCGGCACCGGTCGAGTCCGGTGCGCTGTCCGAGCGCGACCGGGAGGTCCTCGCCTTCGAACGGCAGTGGTGGAAGTACGCCGGGGCCAAGGAGCAGGCCATCCGCGACCTGTTCGACATGAGTGCCACCCGGTACTACCAGGTCCTGAACGCGCTCATCGACTCCCCTGCTGCGCTGGTGGCGGACCCGATGCTCGTGAAGCGGCTGCGTCGGCTGCGCAGCACCCGGCAGCGCACGCGGTCGGCCCGCCGGCTCGGGTTGGACGCCTGACCGGCGACGAGCCGGGCCCGCCCGGGGACCCGGACTGGACCTTCCCGGCCGTCGAGCCGGCCGACGGCCCGGCCGGGCTGCCCGCCCAACAGGCGGCGCCCGCGCCGGTCGTTGAGGGACCGAAGCACGCGGCGCGGCGCTCGGCCGGCGGGGCCGTGCTTGCCGGGCGGGTTGGCCCCGGGCGCGCGCTGGTCGGTGCGATCGTGGCTGTCGCCGGCGTAGCGCTCGTCATCGGGGCCCTGTCGCTCATCAACCCCGGCCACGACCCGAAGGTCCCGGTGGCCCTCGCGCCGACCCACACCGGGTCGGCCGGACCGACCCGACCGGGCACCGCCGCGACGGCCCCCGCCGCCGGGACGAAGGTCACCTCCCGGCCGCCGCTGCGCCCAGGTGCCCCCAAGACCAGCCCGCCGAAACTCCGGCCCGGATCCCCGACCGGGACCTCCGTCCGCCCCGCGGTGGCCCCGAAACTGCCGGTCACGGTGCTGAACAACTCGCGGCTCACCGGCCTGGCCCGGCGGGCCGCTGCCCGCTATCGGGCGGGCGGCTGGCCGGTCGCGGTCATCGGCAACTTCACCGGTCGGCTGCGCGCGACGACTGTCTACTTCGCCCCCGGCCAGCAGGGTTCGGCCAGCCGGTTCGCCAAGCAGTTCGGGGTGACCCGGGTGCTGCCGAGATTCCCCGGACTGCCCGGCTACGGGTTGACCGTCGTGCTCACCCGCGACGCCGTCTGATCGTGTCGCTGCCC
>JAYSQK010000057.1:0-8453 GCA_043721555.1 Frankiales bacterium | reverse complement strand
TGACCAAGCTGCAGGAGGCCGCGCCGCCGCTGCCCTCCGCGACGGTGCACAAGGTGCTCGGCGCTGAGCTCGGCGCGGGCTGGCGGTCGCTGTTCACGCGCTTCGACGACACGCCGGCGGCTGCCGCCAGCATCGGCCAGGTGCACCGCGCCGTCTGGGCCGACGGTCGTGAGGTCGCGGTCAAGATCCAGTACCCCGGGGCCGGCCCGGCGCTGCTCGGTGACCTGCGCCAGCTCGGTCGGCTCGCACGGGTGTTCGCGGTGCTGTCCCCCGGTCTCGACGTCAAGCCGCTGCTCGCCGAGCTGATGGCCCGGGTGGCCGAGGAGCTCGACTACCGGCTGGAGGCGCAGAGCCAGCAGGCGTTCCACGAGGCCTACGACGACGACCCGTCGGTCCGCGTGCCAGCCGTCGTCGCCGGCAGCGAGCGGGTCCTGGTGACCGAGTGGATGGACGGCCTGCCGTTGTCCACGATCGTGCAGGAGGGCACCCAGGATCAGCGCGACACCAGCGCCCGGCTGCTCGCCTACTTCCTGTTCTCCGGCCCGGTCCTGGCCGGGCTGCTGCACGCCGATCCGCACCCGGGCAACTTCCGGCTGCTCCCGGACGGCCGGCTCGGCGTGATCGACTTCGGCGCCGTCAACCGGTTGCCCGACGGCTCCCCCGAACCGATCGGCCGGCTCGCGAGGCTCGCCCTGGAGGGTCAGGCCGAGCAGGTGCTCGACGAGCTGCGCGCCGAGGGCTTCGTCAAGGCCAGCGTCGAGGTGGATGCCGTCAAGGTGTTGGCCTACCTCCGGCCGCTGCTCGATCCGGTCGCCCAACCGTCGTTCCGATTTAGCCGTGAGTGGCTGCGCGGTCAGGCGATGCGGCTCGGTGACCCGCGCTCACCGGCAGCTCAGCTCGGCCGCCAGCTCAACCTGCCGCCGTCCTACCTGCTGATCCACCGGGTCACCCTCGGCACGATCGGGGTGCTGTGCCAGCTCGGCGGCGAGGCGTCTTTCCGCGACCTGATGGAGCAGTGGCAACCCGGCTTCGCACCGCCCGCCAGACGGCACGACCGGGTCTGAAGTTCACCACCAGGCCGCGTCGAGCTTGCCTTCGATGGCCCGCAGGTTGTCCCGCGTACAGAGCTCGCACAGCCAGCTGCGACCGCGGGCGCTGACCTGCAGCGACCAGGTCGCCGGGCGCTCCGGCACGGTTGCCCCACAGCCGTCGCAACGCGCGGTGCCGGGTTCGGTCATCGGCCCATCCTGCCCCGGACAAACCACTGGCTGGTCACCGCCGGCGCGTCGTACGCCGCGCTGTGGCAGTCCTGGCACGGGTGAGCCGGATGCGCCGTACTGTCCAGGGCATGAGCGTGGACTACGGACAGGTGCCGAACGCCCCGGCGGACGCCGAGCCGGACCCGTACTGGCTCGAGGCTCGAGGCGCGGGGTGGGGGCTGCCGATCGCGTACATGCCGCCGGCGATGGCGGGCGCGCATCCCGGCTGGATGAAAGTTGCCGCCTGGGTGCTGATCACCGTCTTTCTCACCGCGACCACCGGCGGCATCTGTCTGACGTACGGACCGGGCCGCTGAACCGCCCCGACGTGGTCCGACTCGGATGACCGACCTCGACGCGCGGTTCCGGGCGGTCTGCGACCTGTCCGTGCCGATGATGCGGGAGAGCGCCGGCCTGCACAGGTACGACGGTCAGGTGCAGGATCTCTCGGCCGCTGGGGTGCAGACGGCGCTCGGTCGGCTCGGAGGCGGCGAGCAGCGGGCCGACCCGCACGACGAGGCGCACCTCGTGGCCTTCGAGCAGGGCGCCCGGGTCGTCTTCGGCGAGCTGGAGCTGCACCGCAGCAACCCGCTGCTGCACCTGGAGAACCTCGACCTGTCCTGCTACGACCGGGACTACGCCCCGGCGGCCGACCGCGCCCTGGCCAGGCGGGCGCACCTCGACCGGTGGCCGGAAGCGGTCGACGTGGCCGTCCGCACGCTCGATGCCGTGACCGCCCCGGTGGCCATCGCCCTGCTGTCGGCCGCTCGTGGGCTGGCTGCCGGGCTCGACCCGGACACCGACGCCGCGGCGCTGGCGGCGCATGGCCGGCTCGTCGGACACCTCGAAACGCTCGCCCGCACCGGCAACCCCGATGCGCGCCTCGGTGGGCCCGCGCTCACCCGGCTGATGGGCGTCGGTGAGGCCTTGGAGATCGACCTGTCGGCGCTGGCCGACACCGCGGACGCCGAGCGCGAACGGCTACAGGCCCTGCTTGCCGACGCCTGCGATCGGCTCGCCCCTGGCCGGCCGATCGCCGAGCTCATCGCCGAGCTCATCGCCGAGCTGCTCGCCGACCATCCCGATGCCGGCGGCATCCTGGTCGAGGCCAGGCAGCAGGTCGCGGAGGTGCTGGCCTTCAGCCGCGAGCACGACCTCGCGCCCTGGCTCGACGGCGAGTGCCTGGTCGGGCCCGCACCGCCGTCGCGGTCCTGGGCAATGGCAATGATGGCCTGGGCCGCCCCCGAGGAGGCCGACGCCCCGTCGTACTACTGGGTGACGCCACCGGATCCGTCGTACTCCCCGGAGGACACCGAGAGCTGGCTCTCGATCTTCAGCCGGACCACGCTGCCGACCATCACCGCGCACGAAGTCGCCCCCGGCCATTACGCGCACGGCCGGTCACTGCGCCGCGCGCCCACCGCCGAACGGCGGATCCTGCAGTCGATGACCTTCGCAGAGGGCTGGGCCCACCACGTCGAGGAGGTCATGGTCGAGGAAGGCTTCCGCGCCGACGACCCGCGCTTCGCGATCGGGGTGTACGTCGAGGCGCTGATCCGGGTGACCAGGCTGACCTGCGCGATCGGTCTGCACACCGGCGCAATGACCGTCGCGGACGCCGCGGCGCGCTTCGCCGAGGATGCCCATCACGGCGGTTCGGCGGCGCTGTCTGAGGCCCAGCGCGGCACCTTCGACCCGACCTACGGGTGCTACACGATGGGCAAGCTGGCGATCCGGGAGCTGCGCGAGCAGGCCCGCGAGCAGTGGGGTGACGGCTGGTCGCTGCCGCGGTTCCACCGGGCGATGCTCGATCTCGGCAGCCCACCACTCGGCCTGCTCGGCACCGCAGTCGCCCGCGGCTGAGCCCGCGTCCCGTGCAGGCGCCGGTGTCAGCGCCAGGCCAGCACACTGGCAGCCTTGGCATCGGGCCGCCAGGCACCGGTCTTCGCCGTCCAGGTCTGACCATCCAGGCTCACCACCGTCACGCCGTACGCCGAGGCATGGGCGACCAGCCAGGCGGCTGAGGCCCAGGTGCGTGCGGCGCCGGTCCGGGTCAGCCCGCCGGGCCCCAGCTCGAGGACAGCGGTCTGCTCCAGCGCGGGGTCGGGCCGATGTACGGGACGGAACCGGCAGGCCAGGCCGGCCGGCACCTCACCGGTGAGGGCACGGGCGAGCCCGCGGGCCTGGTCCTCCCATTGGGCGTAGGCGTCGGGGGCGCCACTGCGCTGGACCCGCTGGGCCGCCTCGGTGAGCGGCAGCGACGCCCAGCCGGGCACCTTGACGAGCCGGTTGTAGAACGCCGCCGACGACAGCCGGGGCACCCGGAGCTTGGTGGGCGGCCCCCACCCCTGCGAGGGCCGCTGCTGGAAGAGCCCCACCGAGTCGCGGTCGCCGTAGGAGAGGTTGCGCAGCTTGGATTCCTGCAGCGCGGTCGCGAGGGCAATGGTGACCGCGTGGTCGGGCAGCCGCAGCCGCTGCCCGACCGCGGCGATCGTCGCGGCGTTCTGCGCCTGCTCGACGGTGAGCACGAAGGACCCGGCGGTGCACTGCGGTACGGCGGCCGGGCGGGCCCCGGACCCGCAGCCGGTGAGGGCCAGGCCGCCGGCCAGCAGGCCGACGAGGCCACGACGGTGCAGGCGGGCGGTCACCACCTCAGCGTAGGTGTCAGCGGCGGCGGACCTGCACCGTGACGAGCTCGGCTGCCGCATAGAGCAGCAGTAGCCCGGCGTACCCGCTGGGCTCGTTGAACAGCGCAATCTGCTGACCACGCTGAGCGGCGAACAACGCGCCGGACAGCAGCACCGAGAGCGCGACGCCGGTCAGCGAGGCGACGACGCCGAGCCGGGCGAGCCCGGCCAGCACGAGCACGCCGAACCCCATCCCGAGCATGTGCGCGGCCGACTCCGGCAGGTGCAGGTCGGCGAAGGTCGGCGAGTAGAGCGCCAGGTTGCCGAGCCCCCAGCCGGTGACGACCAGCGCAGGCGCCCACAGCGCACCGGCGCGGCCGCCCGCGACGGCCCCGGCCAGATAACCCAGCCCGGTGAGCAGCGGCACGTCCCGGAACTGCGCGCGGCCGCTGTCGAGCAGGACGTAGACGACGACGGCGGCGACGGCCAGCGCGAGTGCCCGGCGCCCGGGGTGGTCGGCTCCATGGGCGCCCTGTCGTGTCATCGGTCCATCGTCCCAGGCCAGGGCTTGTCGGCCCTGCCGACGGTCTGGTACGCATTGCGCCCCCGGTCCTGCACAGGAGGCGGCATGAGCCAGGACGACGAGCTGCGCCAGCTGGAGTCGGTGCGCAGCGAGCTGCTCCGCGAGTTCGCGGCCCGAGCCGCCGACGTCAACGCCCGCTTCGACGCGATCGTCCATGAGTTCGACGGTGCGCCGGTCCGGACCTTCGTGCCGGTGCTGGCCCGGCGGCGCGTGCGTGAGGAGTTGTCCCACGGCCACTGACGGCGGCGCGACGCCGATCACCTCGTCGCTGGAGGTCGAGCGCAAGTACGACGTCGACGAGGCCATGGCGGTCCCGGACCTGGCACAGCTACCGGGCGTGGGTTCGGTCACCGCCGAGCGAGTGCACGCCCTCAAGGCGACCTACTTCGATACCGCCGACCTCCGGTTACGAGCCGCCGGCATCACGCTGCGCCACCGCACCGGCGGCACCGACGCCGGTTGGCATCTCAAGCTCCCGGCAGCCGGCGGCCGCGAGGAGGTGACCGTCAAGGCGCCCGCGGGAGCCGTCCCCGACGCCCTCGCCGGGCTCGTCCGGGCGCGCAGTCGCGGGCAGGAGCTCGCACCGGTCGCCCGGCTGTCGACCCGCCGCGTCACGCAGCGCCTGGTCGGCCCGGCCGGCGAGCTGCTGGCCGAATTCGCCGACGACACCGTCTCGGGCCGGACATTGCCGGGCGGTACGGCGCTCGTGTGGCGCGAGTGGGAGGTGGAGCTGCTGGGCGACGACCCAGCCCTGCTCGACGTCGTGCAGGTCCAGCTGACGGCAGCCGGTGCGGCCCCGTCGACGTCGTCGTCCAAGCTCGGCCGGGTCCTGCCGGCGCCCGCCGACCGCATCGGGCCGCGGCCATGGTGGGCCGCGACCAAGGGCCGGCAGCAGGGCACAGCCGGCGCCGCCGTGCAGGCCCACCTGGCCGCTCAGGTCGCCGAGCTGGTGCGGCGCGACCCGATGGCGCGCCGGGACCTGCCCGACGCCGTCCACGCGATGCGGGTGGCTACCCGCCGGCTGCGCAGCGCACTGACGACGTTTCGACCGTTGCTCGACCGGGCCCAGACCGATCCGCTGCGCGTCGAGCTGCAGTGGTTGGCCGGCGCGCTGGGCGCGGCTCGCGACGCCGAGGTGCTGCACGCCCGGCTGCTCGCGCTGCTCGCCGCCGAACCAGCCGAGCTCGTACTCGGACGCGTGCAGGCCCGGATCGAGACGGCGATGACCGAGCGCCACCAACGCGCCCACGAGCAGCTGCGCACGGCCCTGGACGGCGAGCGCTATCTGCAGCTGCTCGACGCCCTCGACCAGCTCGTGGCCGAGCCACCGTTCCTGGACCCCGCCCGGGGGGAGGCCGAGCCGGTGCTGGCCCCGCTGCTGCGCCGGGCCTGGCGACGGCTCGACAAGACCATGGCTGCGGCCGACCGCGCGACCGGTCCCCGCAGGCACGAGCTGCTGCACGAGGTCCGCAAGGATGCCAAGCGGGCCCGCTATGCCGCCGAGGCGGTCCGGCCGGTGTTCGGCCGACCAGCCCGCCGGTTCGCCACCGCGACGGAGGAGCTACAGGAGACGCTCGGCGACGTGCAGGACGGCGTCGTGAGCCGCGAGGTCCTGCGCGAACTCGGCGCCCGCGGCCACCTGGCCGGCGAGAACGGCTTTACCTTCGGGCGGCTGCACGCCCTGGAGCAGGCCCGCGCCGAGGCGGCGGTCCTGCGCTGGCCGCAGGCCCGTGCGGCGGTGTCCCGGCCACGGCTCCGACGCTGGTTCGACGGCTGACCGCAGTCAGGTCGCCAGCAGGGCGGCGACCTCGGCCCACAGCTCGGCGTACGCCAGGGCGGCTCGGCTCGTCGGTTCGCTGACGACGACGGGCCGGCGGGTCAACCCCATCCGCTCGACCGAGCTCGACGCGGGGACCCAGCCAGTGAGGACCGCTGTCGAGCGCCGCAGCAATTCGGCCCGCACCTCGGCGTGCAGGCGCTTGCGACCGTCCACCATCGAAAAGAACGGCGCGACGCGGGGCCGCGCGCGCCCGGCGAGGAACGCCTCGAGCTGCTCGAACGTGCGCAGCGACAAAGGCGTGGGGATCAGCGGGACCAGCAGCAGATCGACTGCTGCAAAGACGTTCTCGGACAGCAACGTCAAGCCGGGTGGGCAGTCCAGGACGGCGAGGTCGTAGTCGTCCCGGACGGTCTTGAGCAAGCGGCCCAGCTGCTTGTCGGGCTTCTTGGCGTCCTCGAGCGCGGTGTCCGCCGCCCGGATCGTCACGTCAGCGGGCAGCAGATCGAGCCCGTCGACACCCGTCGCCCGGACCGCCCCGTCGAGCTCGCGACGACCCGTCAGCAGGCCGATGCTGCCGCCCTTCACCTTGGGCTCGACCTGCAGCAGATAGCCCGCGGCGCCCTGCGGATCGAGGTCCCAGAGCAGCGTCCGACGTCCGTCGCGGGCAGCCAGCGCAGCCAGGTTGACCGCAGCGGACGTCTTGCCGACGCCGCCCTTGATGCCGTACGTCGCAACGATCCGCATCGCCATCCCCTCGACTGGCCCGGAGCCTAGAGCGCCGCCGACCGTCCACCTGATGGGCACCTGCTGTTCGGTGTCCCGTCGGCGGGGCGCCGCGTGCACGACGCACGCTCGGCACCGAACGCGAGCACACGAGGAGGTCGCATGACATCGGGACTGTCGCGGATCAACGGCGCGCGGGGCACCATCGTCACCGCCGCCGGCCCGAAGATGCGAGAGGTGCTGCACGAGCTGGCGCTGCCGTCGTTCCGGCGCTACGCCGAACGCTGGGACTGGGCGGTCCATGCGGCGGACCTGGCGAGTGACGGTGCCTGCGCCGATCCGGGTGCGCAGCAGGCCAAGTGGGCCAAGGTCGGCTTGTTGCGGGAGGCGCTGCGCAGCTCGCCCCAGGTGCTGTGGCTCGACGCCGACGTGCTGCTGACCCGCGACGACGAGGACGTCGCGATGCACCTGCACCCCCGGGCGTTCCAGGCCCTGGCGCTGGAGCACGTGCCGCACGAGCACCGCGTCAACCCCAACACCGGCGTGTGGTTGCTGCGCTCGTGCCCGCAGGCCTTCGCCTTCCTCGACGCGGTGGAGCAGGCCGGCCCCCAGCCCGGTCCGTGGGCTGATCAGGGGGCGGTCCTCGCCGCCCTCGGCTGGGACCGCGGCGACGAGCGCTATCACTGGGCTCGCCCCGGGCCGGGCGGTGCGTTCCTCGACGGCACGAGTTGGCTGCCGCCAGGCTGGAACCAGCCCTACCTGGGGGGCCGGGTCGACGGTGACCTGTTCAACAGCTGCGCCCGGTCCTACGCCGACCGCCCCGACGTGGCCGACCCGCACGCCCTGCACTTCATGGGGATGACGCCTCCCGCGCGCGCCCGGCACATGCGAGCGGTGCTCGCCGACGGCTGGACGTCGCGCGCCGGGCAGGCCGAGCCCGCGGCGTCCTAGGCACCCGCCGCCGATCACGATCTCGGGTTGGGGCCCGCGGGGGACGCAGGCCAGTCGGGCCGGTTGACGTGATCACCTCGGCGGGCTCCGGCGACGGCGTTGCCGGTGGCGCAGGTCGATCCGTAGCGTGCTGGCGGTCTTGCGTACGCCGAGCGGCTGCGGGCTGATGGCGACGGGAGCTCCGGACTCGTGGGTGATGAGCGGGCGGTCCCGGGCTTGCTGCGGTGGGAGTTATCCACAGGGGTGGAGCGCGGTGGGTCGATGCTTTGTACCCTCGCGTGATGCACAGGCGGTGGGTGCCGATGGTGGGGGCCCTGGTGCTCACTGTGGCTGGGTGCAGCGGGTCGGGGTCGGACCAGCCCAAGGTGCTACCGCCGGTGCCGAGCGCGACGGTGGCGGTGACTCCTACCCCGACGACGACGGCTGCGCCGGTGGTGGTGCCGTCTGCTGCGGTGCCGGCCACGCCGCAAGGGGCGGCGGCCTTCGTACGATTCTTCTATGGGGAGCTGAACGGCGCCTTCCAAGATGGG
>JAYSQK010000056.1:0-2152 GCA_043721555.1 Frankiales bacterium | reverse complement strand
TCGATCGCCCCGAGGTGGGCGAGCGCGTGCGGCCCGAGCGGCCGCTGCGTCGCGGCCGTCACCAGGGTGCGGGCGAGCCCCACTGCCCCGCCGTACCAGCACGCGGCCACGGCCATCGCGCCGTGCCAGAACCCCGGCCGGTCGAGGTAGTCTCCCGGACCGCCGACCGCCTCGACAGCCACCTTGGGGAAGTCCACCTCGAGGCTGTCGCTGCCGGCCATCCCGACCGCCGACCAGGTGCCGAGCCGCGGGACCGCGTGCGTCAGGTCGACCGCGAACAACCGGTAGCCGTCCGGCGCGTCGGCGCTCACCAGGGCGTGCGTGCAGGCCCGCGCACCGGAACACCAGGGCTTGCTGCCCGTGAGCAACCAGGTGCCGTCAACGACCCGGGCCGTCAGCGCCGGCGCCGGGGGATGGGCCGCCCACAGCCCCCACCGCGAGCCGGCGGCCGGGGTGGGTCCACCGAGCTCGGCAAGCACCGCGAGGGCGTCCACATGCGCCTCGGCCAGCCGGCCCACACAAAGATCATTTTCAGCGATCCCGGCGAGCGCCGACCAGCGCTCGCGGGTCCGGCCACTGCCAGGAAGCGGCAGGTCGAGCGCGCCGGCATCGACGAGAGCAGCCAAGGCCCTCGCCACGGCGGCCACCCGGTCGGTGCTGTTGTCGAGCGAGCGCTCCTGCCCACCCCCCATCATCACGCCGGGACCGTAGTGGAGGTGGCCCGGAGTCACCACCGCTGCGCCACCGCGCTGGATCACAGCAGGGCGAGCCCGAAGCCGGCGGCAGCCGCGAGCAGCCCCGCCCCGAAGCTCCCGGCGATGTTCCAGGCGGCTGCCGGCAACGCACCCGCCTCGACCAGCGCGAGGGTCTCGACGGCCCAGGTCGACAGCGTGGTGAAGCCGCCGGCGAAGCCGGCGCCGATCACCAAGGTGATGTCCGGCGCGAGCCCGTGGTGCGCCGTCAGGCCGAGCACCATTCCGAGCAGCAGCGAGCCGAGCACGTTGATCAGCAACGTCCCGTAGGGGAAGACGCTCCCGGTCCGCTGCCGGACGACCTGGTCGAGTGAGTAGCGGCAGACCGCGCCCAGACCAGCCGCGAGCGCCACCGCCGCCGTGACCAGCATCAGCCGACGCCTCCCGATGGTGCCGGCTGACCCGTCGGCTCGTCGTACCCGGCCGCATCGTGGTGCTGCCGCCCCACGTGCCGGGTGAGTACGCGCGCGGTGTGCACCAGCCCACTCGCGCCGAAGTCGTTCATGCCGCAGTCGACCTGCGCGGCCCCGGCCAGCCTCACGCGACCTCCTCGTTGTGTCCGGATCTGCCCCGCCGCACCAGCGCGCGGGTCAACACGAGCCCCAGTCCTGCGGCGCCGAGTCCCCCGACCGCACTCGCCAGGACGTACGCCGCGCCGGTGCCCGCTGCGCCATGGGCAATCAGCTGGTCCGCACCAGCGGTGATCGAGCTGAACGTCGTCCACGCCCCGCAGAACCCGGAGCCGAGCAGCGGGCGTACGTAGGTCGTTGGGGGGAGTGCATCACTCAGCAGGACCACCAGCACGGCAAGCGCCAATGCCCCGCTGATGTTGATGACCAGGGTTGCCCACGGAAAGGCCCGTACCGGTGTGGTCCAAGAGGTGGTGAGTTCGTAGCGGGCGAGCCCTCCGACGCATCCGCCGATGAACACGGCCAAGAGCACCCCAAGCGGTAGTAGGGGCAGTCGTGGCTTCCCTGCTTGGTCGAGCGGTCGGCGATCCGCGAGCCCCGGAGTACTTGCCGTCCACTGCGCCTGCCGCCCATCCGCCCGACGCGGCTCAGTCACGATCCTTGACCTCCTCAGTGCCGCAGCCGGTTGGGGCCCCCGTCGGCTCATGATCCTGCGGCATCCCACCCACCGCCGCACAGCCGGCGTTCCGGGCTTGCCACCGGTGGGCTGGGACCGGGTGGGCTGGGACCCAGCTCCCTCGTCGGCCGGGCATGCCTGTGTGGCCCAGTGGGTGCTGGGCCGGTGGTGCGGGGTCAGCTGGGTGGTCCGGCGGCTTGTCTGATCAGGGGGTTGTCGGCCAGGTCCTGGAGCCAGCCGGCTGGGGTCATCGTCCGGTTGTTGGTGCAGCTGAGCCAGTGTTGTTGGTCGTGGAGTTGGTGGTGGTGTTGGTG
>JAYSQK010000055.1:0-1568 GCA_043721555.1 Frankiales bacterium | reverse complement strand
ACCGTGAGCCGACCGGTCACTTGAAAGTGCCGGCTGCTCACCGGGCAATAGCCGGCGGACCGGAGCCGCGCCAACTCGGGCCGTTCTGCGTCTCGTTCGATGTCGAGCACGAACAGCAGCACCCGGCCCGGCGGTGCCGCGCGGCCGCTGAGTGCAGCCAGTTCGGCTGCCCTGCCGTCGAAGGGGACGAAGACGGTCTCCGAACCCGGGACGGGTACGACGCGTTCCGCCCGGACCTGCGTCGAGTAGAGCCAGCCAGGGCGGACAAGCGCACCGGCGACCACCGTGAGGTCGTTGGGCCCGAGGAGTCGATTGGCGGCGTCGGTGGCCGCGCCGAGCTGGTCGATCGACCGGAGGTCGCGCTGGTGCTGGACGAGCCGCACCGTCGCCGAGCCCGCCGACAGCAGGGCGATGGTGGTGACCGTGACGAGCGCCCAAGCCGCGGGCGCGAGCGCTCGGTGCCGGCGCGCCAGGACGACGAGCTCGTGAACCCCGACCGCCGGCACGAGGGTGAGCAGCGGGACGAGGAAGAGGTTGGTGCGGTTGGGGCCGAAGGGCCAGTAGCGGTCGGCACTGGCGATGAGCTCCAACACCTGCGCTCCGAGCAGCGCGATGAGGACCACCCGGCCGTCGCCACGTCTCAGCAGCGCGCGGGCACCGAGCAGCGACGCGACGGCGACGGCCGGGGCGAGGATCCAGGCCCCGACCGCAGTGCCGTCGGTGATGGCGTGCACCAGGTTCGGGTCGGTGCGATCAACACCCGGCGGCGCCGAACCGGCCAGGCTGAGCAGCTGGTCGCCGACGAAGCGCAGCCCGCCAATGAACCCGCGCCCCGCGAGAAACTGGCCGTTCCAGTAGTTGCCCTCGCGTTGGACCGACTGGCGGGCCACGAACAACAACGTGTGACCGGCCGTCAGCAGCACCGCCGGGGTCGCCTCCAGAGCAGCTCGCAGCCGGGCCTGCCGGCCACCCCCGACCATCAGTACGTCGGCCAGGGCGAGCGGGCCGATCAAAAAGGCGAGCGGGACCGTGTAGATGGTGAGGGCCCCGGCGAGGATCCGCAGATTCAGCCGGTCCGCGGTCCGGCCAATCCCCGCCGGCTGAGCGAGCCACAGGGCGACGACGGCGATCGCGCAGATTGCCTCGACACTGTAGGGCTTCAGCTGCGTGCCGAGGTCGACGATGGTGCCGGAGACCCCGAGCAATGCGGCCGCCACGAAGGCCGTCGGCGGACCGGTGAACCGGCGGGTCAGCGCATACATCCCGGCGCCGAGCAGCGGCAGTGTGACCAGTTGAGGCAGGCGCAGTACCCAGGCGTGCCAGCCGAATACCTCGGCTGCACCGCGCGTGGCCACGGCCCAGCCCAGCGGGGACGGTGCGTTCGCCTGCCGGATGTCGGCCCAGAAGTCCCGGACCGGCACGCTGAGGTAGTGGGCGCGCCACAGCTCGTCGTACCAAAGAGGGCGAAGGGCCGCCGGCCGCACCGCGAGCTCGATCCCGGTGACCATGGCGATGAGCAGTACGACGCACAGCAGGTCGGTTCGGCGCACCCGACGGCCGCCGAGCGG
>JAYSQK010000054.1:0-5048 GCA_043721555.1 Frankiales bacterium | reverse complement strand
AGGCGGTGCTGATGTCGGCGTCGCACAGCATCCGCATGAACGCGCCCTGGGTGAGCAGCCCGTGGGTGGCGCCGACGATCCGGGCCGGGGCAGCCCCGTCCGCGCTGGTCAGGGTGGCGGCGGTGGCGATGATGGTGATCTGCGCCCGGCAACCCCCTTGGCTGGGCAGGTCGAGCCCTTCGCAGTCGGCGGCGTGCCGGAGTAGGTCGAGGAACGCGTCGTGCCGCCGGCGGGCGGTGCTGCGGTTGTCCCCGTCGACCCGGTGGCCGTGCACGGTGGCGTCCAGGACGGCGTTGAGCAGCGCGATGGTTTCGGGGGTGACGGTCGCGCTCAGGTGGCCGGTGCCGTCGGGGCTGTCGGCGTAGCTCAACCCGATCCGGGCTTCGAGCCGGGCGCGGGCGTGTTCGGCCAGGGCTGGGCTGATCGCTTCGGCCCGCACGCGGAGCTCCCGCGCGAGGGTGTCCGGGTCGGTCGCCAGGGCGACCGCGCAGATCGCCGGCAGGGAGTCGGTGACGATGTTCGCGTCCAGCCCCCGGACGCCGTGGACGACTGCCGCGCAGTGCCGCCGGGTCAACCGGCCGGCGACCAGCAGCTCGCCGACCGGCCGCAGGTCGCTGTCCAGGCGCCGGGCCAACCGGACCGTCCCACCGGCGACGGACTGCGTGCAGTCCACCGCCGTCTGCACCAGCGCGACGGTCGAGGGCTGGCCGACCTCGACGAACGTGCCGTAGGCATCGACCGCCGCGACCTCCCGCAACGCCAACCCCTCCATCGTCGACACGGCCCGCAGCAGCGCGGCGCACATCCGTGGGTCCCCGGTCGGGCCGAGCGAGCCGAGCCGGTCCAGCACGTCGTACAACTCGACCGCGGTCGAAGGCACGGGCGGAGCGGTGATCGTCATAGCCCCGCCTCCCTTATCCTCGAACGCCTGTTCGAAGTCTATCCCGCTGGATCGGGGAGGTCAAGCAGTCTGGACATTGAGATCAGTCCAATAGCCGGCGTTCTCGGTCCATTGGCGACCGCCTCGAGGATGCCGACCGGCCGTGCGCGGGGCAGACCGCTCCTGAGGGCGGAGGAGTGATTGCGTGCTGCTTGAACGCCCTGGCCTCAGCCGGCGCGCTCCTCCGGCTCAGCACGATCGGCTAGCCGGCTACCCAGCCCCCGAGGTAGCACCTGTCATCTCGCTGCCCCAGCGCGCAAGCAACGTCAGCTCTCCCGTCATCGGTGGTGCGCCAGGACGTATCGACAACGGTAGTTGGGTCATCTCGACCCGGACCTGGTCCAGGCCTACCCATGCACGACCTGACGGTGGGCGAGTGCGGTCCTGACCTGGTCGACATGGCACCCGCCCACGATCAGCGGCCCCGGCGCGCGCCGGGGCCGCCCGGTCAGACGTTGTTGCCGCCCCCGCCGGGTGGCGGCGTCGGGGTGTCGCAGCCACGGACGTCGCCGCCGTTGCCACCTCCCGTACCGTTGTCGCCGGTGTGCGCGGCACCGCCCGATGAGTTGTGGCCGCAGTTTCCCTTGCCGTTGTCGCCACCGTTCGTGGGCGTCGGCCCCTCCGGATTGGTGATGGTCGCTGCTGAGGCTACGGCGGCGAAAGCGAATGTGGGGACAAGGAGTCCCACCGTCAGACCCATACCTGCAAGGGTCTTGGAACACTGTTGTGCATCGGGTCTGCTCCATCTGCAGGTGGCGCGCGCCCGGGGCCGCCGCGCGGCAAAGCCGCCGCGCGGCGACAGCCGACGCACGGACGCAGCCCAGATGTCGGCACCTGCGGCCTCGGACTTGACCGTCCAGTCAGCGGAAACCGGGCCCGCCTCAGGCCGGAAGGCTCGCTCGCAGCAGCGCGATGTCCGCTGTCTGTCCTTCCAGCCCCCCGGGCGTCTCGCACACCACCGGCGCCCCGGCAGCGGCGACCACGGCGGCCAGGGCTTCGACGCCGATCTCGCCGGCGCCGAGGTTGGCGTGCCGGTCCGCGCCCGACCCGAACGCGTCGCGGCTGTCGTTGCAGTGCACGAGGTCGATCCGGCCGGTGATCGCCAACACCCGCTCGACGACCGTGACGAGCGCCTCCCCACCCGCGTGGGCATGGCAGGTGTCAAGGCAGAATCCCACCCCGTCGTACCCGCCGACGGCGTCCCACAGCCGCGCGATCGCCTCGAGCCGGCGGGCCATCGCGTGCTCACCCCCGGCGGTGTTCTCGATCAGTACCGGCAGCGGGCGGTCCATCCGCTCGAAGGTCTTGACCCAGTTGTCCAGACCGATTGAGGCGTCCTCGCCCTTGGCGAGGTGTCCGCCGTGCACGATGAGTCCCTTGGCGCCGATGCCAGCTGCGGCCTGCGCCTGCGCGGCCAGGATCTTGCGGCTCGGGATGCGGATCTTGTTGTTGCTGCTCGCCACGTTGACGATGTACGGCGCGTGGACGTAGAGGTCGAGCCCGGTCGCGTCCCCGAGCTCCGGCACGACCGGCCCCTTCCAGCCCTGCGGGTCGCCGAGGAAGAACTGCACGAGGTCCGCGCCCCGCGCCCGGCCCTCACCGAGCGGGTCGATCTGGTCGACGTGGGCACCGATCCGCAACATCTGCAGACCGTACGACGGGGCGGATGCGAACCTGCACGCGTGGCGCATCTCGGTCGACGGCTCGGCCAGGGACTGTTCGCCCTGGGCGTGCTGGTGCTGGTGCTGGTGCTGGTGCAGCCCGCGCCCAGCGTCGGCGCGGCCAGCACGGCGATCGGTGCTTCGGCAGCTTCGGCAGCTTCGGGCCAGCAGACCCCGCCGGCCGGCAGGTTGCCCGAACCGGCTGGCAACCGTGCGTACGGCCTGCCGGTTGCCCTGGCGATCCTGGCGGCCGGCGGCGTCCTGTCGCTGCTCGTCCGCGTGCTGCTCGCCGAAGGATCGCGCAACCAGCAGCCCAGTTGCGGACCGGACCAAACCGCCGACTGAGCCGTTCTGTCGGACCCCGGGGAGATGATGTGCCGGTGGGAGCAGGTCGCGCTCGAAGCCCTGCTGGTAGCGTCATCACGTTTGCTGACGCGAACACCCTCCTGCCACGGATCGTCCGTGGCCGATGAGTCCACAGGAGGAGGTGGGTCTGTTGCGTCATTACGAGCTTATGGTCATCCTCGATCCCGACCTGGAGGAGCGCACCATCGCTCCTTCCCTCGACACGTTCCTCAACGTCGTCCGCACCGGCGGCGGCACCGTGGAGAAGGTCGATGTCTGGGGCAGGCGTCGCCTGTCGTTCGAGATCAACAAAAAGGTCGAAGGCATCTACGCCGTCATCGACCTCAACGCCGAACCGGCCACGATGAAAGAGCTGGACCGCCAGCTCAATCTCAACGAGGCCATCCTGCGCACGAAGGTCCTGCGACCCGAGCTGCGCTAGTTCCGCTGGACCAGCCGCACCTTCCCCGTGCTCCCTGTGCGACGCCCCCCGGGGCAACGACCGCACGCACCCACACCGACGACCCCCGCCCGCGCGGGAAGGAACCGCCCCTTGGGCGGAGAAACCGGAGAACCGCCGTGGCAGGCGACACCGTCATCACCGTGGTCGGCAACATCACCGCCGACCCAGAGCTCCGCTTCACCCCGAGTGGCGCAGCCGTGGCCAACTTCACGGTCGCGTCGACGCCCCGCACCTTCGACAAGAACTCCAACGAGTGGAAGGACGGGGAGGCGTTGTTCCTGCGCTGCTCCGTCTGGCGGCAGGCCGCCGAGAACGTCGCGGAGTCCCTCACCCGGGGCACTGCCGTGATCGTCCAGGGCCGGCTCAAGCAGCGCTCGTATGAGACGAAGGAAGGCGAGAAGCGCACGGTGTACGAGCTCGACGTCGATGAGGTCGGGCCTTCGCTGAAGTTCGCGACCGCCAAGGTCACCAGGGCCTCGCGGTCCGGCGGCGGAGGTGGCGGCGCCTACGGCGGTGGCCAGTCCGGCGGCGGGCAGTCCGGTGGCGGCGCGCCCTCCGGGGGCAGCCGCAGCGGCGCATCCTCCGCCGACGACCCGTGGGCCAGCGCGCCCGTGGGTGGCAGCGGTGGCGGCGGCGGTTGGTCCGACGAGCCCCCTTTCTAGTTCCCCCACAGACATCCCTGACCAGGAGAGACGCACCCGATGGCCAAGCCACCGCCCCGCAAGCTCAAGAAGAAGGTCTGCCAGTTCTGTAAGGACAAGGTGACCTACGTCGATTACAAAGACACCGGCCTGCTCCGCAAGTACATCTCGGACCGCGGGAAAATCCGCGCCCGTCGGGTCAGCGGCAACTGCAGCCAGCACCAGCGCGACGTCGCCGTCGCGGTCAAGAACAGCCGCGAGATGGCGCTGTTGCCCTACACCAGCACCGCCCGATAGGGGGCTGACGACGTGAAGCTGATCCTCACCGCCGATGTCGCCCACCTCGGTGCACCCGGCGATTCGGTCGAGGTGGCCGACGGTTACGGCCGCAACTACCTCGTGCCACAGGGTCTGGCCATCCTGGCCACCCGTGGCGCGGAGAAGCAGGTCGCGACGATCCGCCGAGCTCGGCAGGTCCGCGAGGTCCGCGACCTCGGCCACGCCAACGAGATCAAGCAGTCCCTGCAGAGTCTGACGGTCTCGCTCCCGGCCCGCGCCGGCGACGGCGGCAAGCTGTTCGGCTCGATCACCTCGGCGGACGTCGTCGCGGCGATCGCCAAGGCCGGTGGTCCCAAGTTGGACAAGCGGTCGGTCACCATCAAGCACGCCATCAAGTCGGTCGGCACGCACGCGGTCGCGGTCAAGGTGCACTCCGAGGTCGAGGTGCCCCTCACCGTCGAGGTCGTTCCAGCCTGATCCGTCAGCCTCAGCAGGTACGCCGGCCCGGTCCCCTTCTGGTGGGACCGGGCCGCGCTGTTGGCCCCGAGCTGGTGAGCGGCGTGCACGCGAGTGGACGACCGTGGGTACGGGACCGCCTCGGTTGAGTCGCCCGGTGCGGCTCTCCACTGTCCACAGGCCCGGCGCGGCTATCCACAGGTTGGGCTTCGGCCCGGTTTTGTCGGTGCCACGTGATGCCATGCAGGGATGGAGCTCACCGA
>JAYSQK010000053.1:0-9679 GCA_043721555.1 Frankiales bacterium | reverse complement strand
CAACGCGCCGCGATCGCAGGTCGAGCACCTGCTGTCCACAGCGTCGGTCTTCTGGTCCGCGACCGGCTACGGCGAGAACGAGCAGAAGGCGCCCTGGTCCAGCGAGCACTTCGGGATGACCACCGTCGAGTCGATGGCCGGCGGCTGCGTGCCCGTCGTCATCGACCGGGCCGGCCAGAAGGAGATCGTTCGCGAGGGGATCGACGGGTTCCGCTGGTCCACGCCTGAGCAGCTGGTGGAGCGCACCCTGCAGCTGGCCAGTGACGATGCCCTGCGCTCCCGGCTGGCCGCCTCGGCGACCGCTCGGGCGCACGACTACGACGAGCAGGCCTTCGCCGACCGGTGGCACGCGATCGCGGCCGGCCGCCAGCTGCTGGGCTGAGATGCGCGTCGCCCTGGACGCCACGCCGCTGCTCGGCCGGCGTACCGGCATCGGGCACTACACCGCGCAGTTGCTGGCCGCGCTGGCCAAGGGCGACGACGAGCTGGTGGCGACAGCGTTCACCTTCCGCGGGCGCGACGGGCTCGAGGTGCCCCGCGGGGTGCGGGTCGCCGCCCGGCCCGCGCCGGCCCGGCTGCTGCAGGAAGCCTGGGCCCGCCTCGAATGGCCCCCGGTCGAGCTGCTGACCGGCAGCTGCGACGTCTTCCACGCCACCAACTTCGTCCTGCCGCCGCTCGCCCGCGCCCGGGGCGTCGTGACGATCCACGACCTGGCCTATCTGCACCTGACGGGAACGGTGAGCGCGGCCAGCGCCCGCTACCGCGCGCTCGTCCCCCGATCGGTGCGCCGCGCGTCGGTCGTCGTCACCCCCAGCGAGGCGGTGGCCACCCAGGTCCGTGACGCCTACCACCCGGACGTACCGGTCGTCGTCGTCCCGCACGGGGTCGACCCGGCCTGGGCCGCCGCCGAACCGGCGACGGCGTCACTGCGCGCCCAGCTCGGCCTGCCGACGTCGTACATCGTGTTCGTCGGCACCCTGGAACCCCGAAAGGACGTCGCCACCCTGCTGGCCGCGCACCGGCTCACCCCGCACGCGCCACCGCTGGTGCTCGTCGGCCCGGCCGGGTGGGGTGATCGGGTCGACGTCACCGGTTGCGTGACCCCTGGCTATCTCGACGGCCCGGCGCTGCGATCGGTCGTCGCCGGCGCCGCCGCCCTGGTGCTGCCGAGTATGGACGAGGGCTTCGGGCTACCGGTGCTGGAGGCCCTTGCCGCCGGCGTGCCGGTCGTCGCGAGTGACCTGCCGGCGCTGCGCGAGGTGGGTGGTGAGGTCGTGCGCTACGCCCCGGCCGGGGACGCCGAGGCCTTCGCCGCAGCGTTGTCCGGGGTGCTGAGCTTCCCCCCCGCAACCGACGCGCTGCGGGCCCGGGCGGCCGCCTTCACCTGGGCGCGCAGCGCCGCCGGTCACCGGGCGGCCTACCGCCTGGCGCTGCGCTGAAGTGCGCTGAACTGAGCCCGGCGGCTAGTCCTTCGGGGTGCTCGGCGCGATCGGGCGGGAGACCGGCGCCGGCGCCGCGACCTTCGCGCCCTTCTTGGGCTTTTTGGTCTCGCGTCCCTGCTTGTCCTTGGACATGACCCGCTCCTTCCCGTACGACGGTGGTCCCCCGACCGTATGGCCCCCGGGCCGCGGCGTCACGCACCTGCTCAGCGGTAGTAGCCGAGCACGTCCGCGACGATGTGCGTGGAGCCACCGGCGTTGTAGATCGACACCGAACCGTCGGCCGCCATCGGCACCACCGCGAGGTTGGCGACGGTCGCACCCTTGGGCAGGTTGAGGTCGGAGGTGCCCGGCCGTTCCCCACCGGCCCAGGCCGTGAGGAAGGTCTCGGCGGTCGCCGCGGTGCCGGTCAGGGTCAGGACGACCGCCTTGGCGTCAGCGGGCACACCGGCCTGACCGGCCAGCGGCAGCACCGTGGTGGACGCGGGACCAACCGGTCCACCCGTGCCGCGGCGGGTGTCGAGCACCCGGCCCGGCGTGAGCGCGGTGTACTGCTCGCCGGTGGCGTCGGCCGGCCCGAACCAGCCGACGACGTCGACCAGCACGTCGGCGGCGGATGCCCCGGAGAACACCGACAGGCTGCCCTTCGTGAGCCCGGTGACCGCGCGGTTGGCCACGACCTGCCCGGCGACGTAGTTGACCGTGGAGGTCGCGACCCGCGCCGCCGTCGACGGCGACGCGGTCAGGAAACCGGTCGAGGTCGGGTGCACCGCGGTGACGTTGATCGTCACGGCGGTCGCCCCGGCCGGCACGTCGCCGATCCCGGCGACAGCGACGGTGACAGCGCTCTCGCGCGCGAGCCGGATGGAGCCGGGCAGCCGGGTGTCCAGCAGCCGTCGCGGCACGATCGCGTGGTAGCGGCCCGCCGGCGTGTCGGACCGGTAGTAGCCGACGACATCGGCCAGGACATCGAGCGCGCCGGCCTCGTTGGCGATGCTGACGCGCCCGTCCGGCCCGACCCGCGGCAGCACGAGCGACGCGCGCGTCTCGCCGGTGACCAGGTTGACCGTCGAGGTGCCGGCCTGGGCGGCGTCCGCCGGGAAGACCGTCAAGAAGGTGGGCTGGGAGGCCCGCACGCCGGTGACGTTGATCGCCACCGCGGTGACCCCGGTCGTCGGCACCCCGCCGACACCGGTGACCTGCAGATCGACCCGCCCCTTCGGCCCGACGGGAACGATGAGGCCGCCCTGGCCGACCCCGGATCGGGTGTCCAGCACCCGGGTCGGGGTGACCGCGACAAAGTCACCCGGCACCGCCGGCGCGCCGCTCCCGGTGGCTCCCGGCGGGGGCGGTGGGGCAACGATGTCGAAGGGGCTCGAGAAGGACAGCGCCGGGTCGGCGCCGGCGGCGCTGCTGAGCACGAGCGTGTAGCCACCCGGCACCAGCGCGACCCCGCGGCTGTCCTTCAGCTCGACCTGCTGGGACAGGGTCGTCGACGTCGAACCCGACCAGCTCCGCACGAGCGTGCCGTCGGCCCGCTGCCGCAACGCGAGCTGCCAGCTCTGCGGCTGCAGCACTCCGGCTGTGACGGTCGGCCCGGTCCCGCCGTACGACGTGGCAGTGGCGGTGCTGCTGGGATTGACCAGACCCGACCCGAGCACCGACCGCGCCGCGGTGCGGATGGCTGGAAGCTGGCTGTAGGCGGCGTCACCCGGGCAGGTGGTGTTGCCCACGTCGCGGTGGCCGCTGACCGTGTTGAAGCTGACCTGCGTGCCGGCCGCGTACTTGGTGTTGACACCTCCGGCCGAGGTGAGCACCGCCTTGCCGAGCGGGTCGCGGTAGTGCAGCCCGAGTTTCCAGGCATAGAGGCGGTCGACGGCGGCGATCGTGGCAGCGCTCGGCGTCACCGAGGAGTAGGTGCCGAGCAGCGACGCGGCGAACGAGTCCTTGTTGAAGCCGCCAGTGTGTGCGCCGAACACCGGCTTGGCGATGCCGCCGTAACGCCCCTCCCAGATGACGCCGAAGCGGTCGACCAGGAAGTTGTAGCCGATGTCGCACCAGCCATTGGTCTTCACGTGGTAGGCGTAGATGCCGCGCAGCATGCCCGGCACGTCGGCGGGGGCGTAGTTGTTCGGCGTGTCGGTGTGGTGGACGAAACCGACCTTGATCGTGGCGCTGTAGCTGGGCGTGCCGCAGCCGCTGTTGAAGGTGCGCAGCGACTCATCGGCGCCCCATTGGGCCCGGGTGCGTATGCCGGGCTGGGGCTCACCGGCGAAGGCCGACGAGGTGGCCACCGGCTGCGCACTCGGGTTGCCGTCGGCGGCGCTGGTGCCTGGGTCGACGAGCACGATCTTGAGGCTGCTGGGCACGGCGGCGGTGGCACCGACGGCCCGCACCGCGCGCAATCGAGCCTGGACGCCGTCAGAGGCCCCGACGTAGACCGGCTCGGCGACCACCCGGCGACCGCGGCGGATCGCCGCCAGGTCGTCGGCTGAGCCGCTGTCGGCTCCTGTGTCCATCGTCGCCAGCGCCGCCCAGGCGGACCAGTGGCCCTGCGCCCGGGTGCGCACCTCGATCTGCTGGCCGGCGTGGACGCTGCCGGCCGCCCAACTCGCGCCGATCGTCTTGAACGGCGCGACCCGGGCCGGATCGAGCTGGGCGAGCACCGCCCCGGCCTGTTCCCCGGCGCCGGCAACCGGCCGGACGGCGAGCTCGGCTGCGGTCACCCTGACCGGGTGCGGGCGGGCGACTGCGGCCGGGGTGGCGACCGGGACGGCGAGCAGCACAGGGGTCAGGAAGCCGGTCAGGACGGTCGAGCTGAGCACACGGCGCACGGGTCTTGACTCCCGGGGTGGGGGTGGTGGTCGGAGGGGGCGACTGGGCCACCCTGCCGAAGATCGGCCGTCAGCGCGCGTGACTTGACCGGTTGTCAGCGAGTTGTGACGTTTGCCCCGCGCAGGGCCGGCCCGGTGACGGGGTCGGCGAAGGCCGCGCTGAGCGCTTCCCGCCACCCGGGCAGGGGTGGCAGCCCGGCGCCGTCCCAGGCCGCCGGTGACAGCACGCTGTACGCCGGGCGAGGGGCCGGGCGCGGAAACGCCGCCGTCGAAGTGGGCTCGACCCGGGCCGGATCGGCGCCCAACTCCTCGAAGATGGCCTGGGTGAAGCCGTGCCAGGTGGTGCCGCCACGATTGGTGGCGTGCAGCGTTCCCCCGGGCGTGTCGGATCGGGCCAGGGCGAGCAGGCCGCCGGCGAGGTCGCGGGCCCAGGTCGGCGAGCCGTACTGGTCGGCGACGACCTGCAGCGTCGGGTGGGTCGCCGCAAGGGCCACCATCGTCTTGACGAAGTTGGGCCCGCCGCCGCCGTAGAGCCAGGCGGTCCGGACCACCCAGGAGCTGTCCGGCAGGATCTCCCGCACGGCCAGCTCACCGGCCAGCTTGGTGCGGCCGTAGGCGCTCGTCGGCCCGGTCTCGTCGTCGACCTCGTACGCCGGGCCGGCCGGGGTGCGGTCGCCGGGGAACACGTAGTCGGTCGACAGCTGCACCAGCCGGGCGCCGACGGCCGCGCAAGCGGTCGCCAGCAGGGCCGGGGCGGCGGCGTTCACGGCGTACGCGGTCTCCTCGTCGGTCTCGGCCTTGTCGACGGCGGTGTAGGCCGCCGGATTGACGACGACCAGGCGGTGCGCCGGGCTGTCCGAGCGGACCACCCGGGCCCACTCCTGCACCGTGTCGCGGACCGCGAACGGATCGGTGAGGTCGCAGTCGACGAGATCGATCCCGCGCGCGAACGGGATCCCGTCGCTGCGGTGGGCGAGGGTCACCAGCTCGCTGCCGAGCTGGCCGAGCGCGCCGGTGACAAGCAGGGCCAGGGTCACGCCAACGCGGCCTTCTCCTTGAGCGGCCGCCACCAGGCCTCGTGGTCGCGGTACCACTGCACCGTCTCGGCGAGGCCCTGCTCGAAGTCCTTGGCCGGGGTGTAGCCGAGCGCCTCGGTCTTGTCGCCGTTGATGGAGTAGCGGCGGTCATGGCCCTTGCGGTCCTCGACATAGTCGACGAAGGAGTCGTCCCGCCCGGTCGCGGCCAACAGCTTGTCGGTCAGCTCCCGGTTGGTCAGCTCGGTGCCGCCGCCGATGTTGTAGAACTCGGCCGGCAGGCCCTTCTCGAGCACGATCGCGATGCCCCGGCAGTGGTCGTCGACGTGCAGCCAGTCGCGGACGTTGAGGCCGTCGCCGTAGAGCGGCACCTTCTTGCCGTCCAACAGGTTGGTCACGAACAGCGGGATGACCTTTTCCGGAAAGTGGTACGGCCCGTAATTGTTGGTGCAGCGGGTGACCGAGATATTCAACTTGTGGGTCACGGCATAGGCGCGGGCGAGCAGATCGCCACCAGCCTTTGCCGCGCTGTACGGCGAGTTGGGGTCGAGCCGGTCGGTCTCGACGAAGCTGCCCTCGTCGATCGAGCCGTAGACCTCGTCGGTGCTGACGTGCAGCACCCGCGGTACGCCGGTCCGCAGCGCTGCGTCGAAGACCGTCTGTGCGCCGAGGACATTGGTGACGACGAAATCAACCGCGCCGTCGATCGAGCGGTCGACGTGACTCTCGGCGGCGAAGTTGACGACCGCGTCGTGCCCGGGCAGCACCTCGGTGAGCAGCGCCGCGTCGCAGATGTCACCGTGCACGAACCGGTAGCGCGGTGAGCCCGACACCGGCGCGAGGTTGGCCAGATTGCCGGCGTAGGTGAGCTTGTCGTAGACGGTGACGTCCGCCCCGGCGTACGCGGGGTAGGCGTCGGTGAGCAGTTGCCGCACGAAGTGCGAACCGATGAAGCCGGCACCGCCGGTGACGAGAAGACGCATGGCCTTGAGTCTCCCAGACTGCCGGGCCGGCCTGGTCGAGCCGCTGACGCCTGGGGTCAGGAGGCCCGCAGGCCCAGCGTCGCCGAGGTCGCGACCGCGTGGTCGCTGTCGGCCGGCTTGAGGATCCGCAGGGCCGAGCTACCCCGCGGCGCACGGAACGTGAACCGGTAGCCGCTGGACGATGTCAATCGGACCGTCGACACCGTCCGCCAGGTCCCCGACACCAGGCGCTGCAGCGAGACGGTCTGCCCGGCGTGCCGTGGTGCGACTGTCCCGGTCACGGCGACGGTCGCGCCGGCACGGACCCGGGACACGCTGAGCACCGCCGCCACCTTGGGGCTGACGTTCGTGAGCAGGGGGCTCGTCAAGGCCCCCTGCGGTCCATAGACCGCACTTGGTACCCACAACCGGTAGTCGGTGAAGACGACCGGCGAGAGCGCGAACTGCACGGATCCGGCGGAGGCACCGGCGGCGGTCGTCCTGGTCGCCAAGGTCCGCCACGCCGTCGTCCCGTGGAGACGGGACTGCAGCCGCACGACAGCCCCCGGGACACCGGTCGGCCGCACGCCAGCATTGCCGATGAGGACGCGCGCGCTGAGCATCCCGGACGTGCCGTAGACCAAGGTGGTCGGGCGGGAGATGATCGGAATACTGACCTGCCGGATGTCCTGCACGGTCATCGTTCCGGTCTCGGTGCTCAGGACCTGCCCGCTGATGCGGTCGTGGGCTTCAATGGTCCAGCTGTATCGACCGGGGGCCGCGTAGTTGAGCGGCGCATCAGGGTTTGTCGGGTTGAGCTGGCCATCCCAAGTCACGTCGAACGAGCCATCGAACGAGCCGAAAAAGTTCGAGTAGACCACCGTTCCGGCGCTGTCGCGCACGGTAAGAAGTGGGTCGACGGGCTGGGTGTAGTCGACGCGGTGCCGCCATCGCTGCGCCACGGTCCCCGTCGTCAGCGTGACCGGGACGACGGTGGTCTGGTAGGTCTGGGACCAATTGACCCGGGCCGCCGGCGCCGCCGGCACGGGGAGCACGGCCAGGCGGACCGTGTAGCCCCGGTCGCTCCAGGCGACGAGCTGGTCGTCGACGTCGAAGGCAACCGGTGCGTCCGCGATTGGAGAGGTCTTGAGCGACGGGTCACGAAGGTCTGTCACCGACAGCAGGGACGTCGTCGGGTCGACCGAAGCGAGCACCCGGCTGCTGAGCCGGGAACGGGTCAGGTCACCGTCCGGCAGCGTGATGGTGGGTGCACCTGACAGCGCGGCAACCCGGTTCTCCCCGTACCAGCTCCAGAAGACGAGATCCCCGGCAACCTGCAGCGTCGCCGCGACGGGGCTGCCGCAGGTCGCGCAGGTCGTCGGTGCGCCGGCCTGCCGCAGCAGGACCGCTGCCGCGCCGACGCTCAGGTCCTGCGCGTGCACCGAGCCGTCAGGCTCCTGCCAGGCAACGGTGGTGCCACCGATCTGGGCGTCCAGCGGGTACGACGAGACGGTGTTGCTCCCAACGGTGTACAGCTGCGACTGCCCTTGACCGGGGCGATGCACGAGCAGCCGCGATCCGGACAACTCGATGGTGTCCACACCCGGGGCGACCGCCACGGTGAGGTCCAGCGACGGGTCGATCGATGCCCAGTACGCCGAGGTGGAGACGGTCACGGCCGTGTCGGTCGCGTTCCCGAGCGCCCGGAAACGGCCGGACACGCCCCACAGCCGCCGACCGCCCGCTGCGTTGCCGTACCCAGAAGCGACCGGGCTGCTCAACGCCGTACCGGACCGCGAGAACACGGTGAGGGTGCCCTCGGGGTTGCTGGTGTCGTGCCGCGCGAGCAGGTTGGCGCTGAGCCGGAGGTCGACGACGCGGGCTAACATCGAGCCGAAATCTAGGGTGCCGTTGAGCTCGCCCACCTGGGTGGCGTCGAAGGTCGACGTGCGGGCCGTATTGGCGCCGGTCACCGTTTGGTAGACCTGTTTGGTGGCGAACAACGCCTCGGGAACAAGCACCGGTCCGTGATCAAGTGGACCCGCAGCGGGGTCGCTGGGCGCGGTGTCCAGCCGACCGGCGCTGATCCAGGCAGAGGAGTCGTCAAGCACCGCCAACGCCGTCGGGACGCCACCGAGCGCCCGGCGGGTCTCCGGCCCGCCGGTGCGGGCGACCCGGACCAGATCGGCGCCGTCGGTCCAGGCCAGGACGTGGTCGCTCAACGCGACATGCGGCGCTCCGCCTACCAGCGGGGCGCTCGACATCGTGGTGACGGTTGCCGCGGCCAGGTCGATGTAGTCCAGGTCCGGTCCGCTCGCCCCGGTTGGTGTGAAGGCTAGGAGCACGCCGGTGACATCGGATGCGACCGCGCCGAACGAGCCGGCCGGGAGTTGGCCGACGACCTGGTCCACCGGGCCGGCGGTCCGGACCAACAGGGTCCAACCCGTCGCGCTGGGGGTGGCGATCAGTACCCCGGAGCCGGCCGCCGTGAGAGAGCGGTCCCCTGCCGAAAGCGCGACGTCCTCCTGGGAGCCGTCAGCGCCGTGAAACAGCACAACCGCATCTGGTTCGGTGCCACCCGTGCGGGTGAACGGGATCGTCACGTTGTCCCCGGCGACGTGCAAGTGGCCCACCACACCGTCGTGGGCAAACCTCCGGTTGCTCCCCCGGGTCACCACGCTGATCTCGACATCGACCGGTGACCTCTGCACCCGGAACGCCTGCGTGCCGGCGTCACCGACCGCATCGAGCACCGTCGCGGGAAGCACGGTCGCCGGTCGGATGAACTCCAACGTCCCCGGGGGGCTCACAGTGGTGGCCTGCGCGCTCACGGCGAGCAGCGGACTCGCGCTCAGCACCAGGGCGCAGGACAGGACAGCGGCGGAGGGGCGAGCGAACGGCACGAGGTTCCAGACGGCAGCGGGACAGTGGAGACTTCACGCTAGGTCACCGAGGGTTCAGATGTGGCTGGTTCTCGAAGACCGCCACGAGTGCGGGAGCCACCGCAGCTCACCGGCTCACTCGCCCACGCGACGCGGACGAGTCCTCGCACTGCAACCCGGCGTCCTGGAGGCTTCGTCCGCAGCCGTGTCGCCCGTTGTTCCTCTACCGGCGCTGGAATCGGGGGTTCGACCCATTGGCACCCGACCAGCGAGTGGATCTGCGGTCGCACTCAGATTGCACAGTGGCCAGCCCTTGTCGGCACCGGAAACTGTCGGAGGTGCTGGCTAGGTTCGGGCTATGGATCTGTTGACGTCAGCAAGGCAGGCGGCCGCGCTTGATCGGCTCGCTGCGCTGGCAGTCGCTGACGGGCAGTTGATGGCCGCCCGGGCCCGGGCGCTGGTCGACTACGACGAGCTGTGCCGGGCGCTGCCGGCCGCTGACCGGGCGGTCGAGTTCATCGCCCTGGA
>JAYSQK010000052.1:0-2272 GCA_043721555.1 Frankiales bacterium | reverse complement strand
TCCCAGTCCCCCTCGACCAGGCCGCGCCGCAGGAACAGCTCCCGCGAGGTCTCCGGGTCGATCGCGCCGTAGGCGACCTTGCGACGGGTGACGAGCGGGACGCCATAGAGGGTCACCCGCTCGTATGCCACGACGCTGCCGCGCTTTTTCTCCCAGTGCGGCTCGCTGTAGACGCGGGTGACCAGGTGCGCGCCGAGCCGCTCGGCCCACTCGGGTTCGATCCGGCCGACCATCCGTCCGTAGAGCCGATTGGTCTCGACCAGCTCGGCGGCCATCACGAACTTCGGCGCCTTCTTGGCGATCGCGGAGTCGCGGACCACGACGAAGCGGGTGCCGCGGGCGCCGAGATAGTCACGCTTGTCGGGGTCGCGCAGCCCGACGTGCGACAGCAGGCCGGCGAGCAGCGCCTGGTGGATCTGGGCCGGCCCGGACGGTGCGCTGTCATGGGCGAGATCGAGGGTGCGTACGACGCGCCGCAGCTGGCTGTGCAGGTCCTGCCATTCCCGGACCCGCAGGTGGTTGAGGAACTCGCGCTTGCACAGCCGCCGGAAGGCGCTGCTGCCGAGCTCGCGCTGCTGCTCGCGGATGTGCTCCCACAGGTTGAGCCAGGTCAGGAAATCCGAGGTCGGATCCGCGAAGCGGGCATGCATCTCGGCCGCGGCCTGCTGCTTGTCGGTAGGCCGCTCCCTGGGATCCTGGATGGACAGGGCCGCGGCGATGACCAGCACTTCCCTGACGCAGCCCAGCTTCTCGGCCTCGAGCACCATCCGGCCGAGGCGCGGGTCGATCGGCAGTTGGGCAAGGCCCCGGCCGATGCGGGTAAGGCCACCCTGGTCGTCGAGTGCGCCGAGCTCCTCGAGCAAGGCGATGCCGTCCCGCACGCTACGTCGGTCGGGCGCCTCGACGAAGGGGAACGCGTCGAGATCACCCAGCCCGAGGGCGGTCATCTGCAGGATGACCGAGGCCAGGTTGGTGCGCAGAATCTCCGGTTCGGTGAACGCCGGCCGGCCGGCGAAGTCGTCCTCGGCGTAGAGCCGGATGCAGATGCCGTCGGCGACCCGACCGCACCGGCCGGCCCGCTGGGTCGCACTGGCCTGGCTGATGGCCTCGATCGGGAGCCGCTGGACCTTGGTTCGTTGGCTGTAGCGGGAGATCCGCGCGGTGCCGGGATCGACGACGTAGCGGATCCCCGGGACGGTGAGCGAGGTCTCGGCGACGTTGGTGGCCAGCACCACCCGGCGGCCGGTGTGCGGGGCGAAGACGCGGTGCTGCTCGGCGGCCGACAGCCGGCCGTAGAGCGGAACCACCTCGGTCCGCTCGTCCACCGTCGCGCGCAGTGCCTCTGCCGTGTCGCGGATCTCGCGCTCGCCGGACAGGAACACCAGCACGTCGCCGCGCCCCTCGGCGGCCAGCTCGTCGACGGCTGCGCAGATCGCGCCGACCTGGTCGGTGTCGTCGTCGGTCTGCGGCCGGTAGCGCACCTCGACCGGATAGGTCCGGCCCGACACCTCGAGCACCGGCGCGTCGTCGAAATGCCGGGAGAACCGCCCCGGGTCGATCGTGGCGGAGGTGATGACGACCTTGAGGTCCGGCCGCTGCGGGAGCAGCTGCTTGAGATAGCCGAGCAGGAAGTCGATCGTCAGGCTGCGCTCGTGCGCCTCGTCGAGCACGATCGTGTCGTAGGCCCAGAGCATCCGGTCGCGGCTGATCTCGGCCAGCAAGATGCCGTCGGTCATCACCTTCACCAGGGTCTGCGGCGAGGTCTGGTCGTGGAAGCGCACGGTGTAGCCGACGACGTCCCCCAGCTCGGTGCCGAGCTCCTCGGCGACCCGCTCGGCGACCGCCCGGGCGGCGATCCGGCGCGGTTGGGTGTGCCCGATCAGGCCGGTGACGCCCCGGCCGAGCTCCAGCAGGATCTTGGGCAGCTGGGTGGTCTTGCCGGAGCCGGTCTCGCCGGCCAGCACGACGACCTGGTGCTCGGCGATCGCCGCGGCGATGTCGTCCTTGACCTGGCTGACCGGCAATTGCTCGGGATAGTGGATCGGCGGCACCGAGGCGCGCCGGGCGGCGACCACGTCCTCGGCAGCGGTGAGGTCCCGGTTCAGCCGGTCGGCATCGCCCCTGCCCCGGCGTACGTCGTCGAGGCGGCGGGCCAGCCGGCGGCGGTCCCGGGGCCCGAGCTCGTCGAGCCGCTGCCGCAGCTCCTCCTCGGTGATCGCATCCATGCCGGTCACCAGAATAGGCGGCACTCGTATGGTTGGCCGGTGGACCT
>JAYSQK010000051.1:0-1589 GCA_043721555.1 Frankiales bacterium | reverse complement strand
CTCGCGCTGCGCGACCTGCACGTCGGCTTCCCCGGCGGGGTACAGGCAGTCCGGGGCGTCACCCTGGACGTGCGGCCTGGTGAGGTGCTGGCCCTGGTCGGCGAATCCGGCAGCGGCAAGAGCGCGTTGGGGCTGGCCGCGCTCGGCTTGCTCCCACCGACGGCGACGCTCCGCGGGTCGGCGCTGCTCGCCGGCACCGACATGGCGTCGGCCGGGGACGACGAGCGACGGCAGGCGCGGCGGGCCCATGCCGGAGCGGTCTTCCAGGACCCGATGACCTCGCTCAACCCGACGATGCGGATCGGCCAGCAGGTGGCCGAGACCGGTGGGGACGTGCTCGCCGCGCTGCGGGCGGCCGGCATCCCGGACCCGGAGCGTCGGGTCGGGCAGTACCCCCACGAGCTCTCCGGCGGGCTGCGGCAACGGGTGATGATCGCCATGGCGGTGGCGGGCTCGCCGTCGCTGGTCATCGCCGACGAGCCGACGACCGCGCTGGACGTCACGGTGCAGGCGGAGGTGCTGCGACTGTTCGTGCGGCTGCGCGACACGACCGGCACCTCGGTCGTGCTCGTCACCCACGACCTCGCCGTCGCCGCATCGGTCGCCGACCGGATCGCCGTCCTGTACGGCGGGCGGTTGCTCGAGCTCGGCACCGCCCACGACGTCCTGCGCTCGCCGTCCCACCCTTACACCTCAGGACTTCTCGCGTCCCGGACCAGTCCGAGCACCCGTCGGGACGTGCCCCTGCCGACGCTGCCCGGCGAGCCGCCCGACCCCCGTGCCCCCGAGCCGGGCTGCTCCTTCGCGCCGCGATGCGGGCTCGCCCAGGAGCAGTGCACCGCCGCGTTGCCCGAGTTGCGGACCGCGGCCCGGCACACCGGCCTCGACGCGTGCGTCCGGTCCCGCGAGCGGATCGACGTGCAACTGCTCCCCACCGGCGGCTGGCCGCCGGTGGCCGAGTCGACGACCTGCGGCGACGCCCTGGTGCTGCTGGACGTCACCAAGGCGTTCGGTCGCCGATCCGGTCGCCGGGTCGTGCTCGAGGGGATCGACCTCGACGTGCCCCCCGGCGGTTCGCTCGCGCTGGTCGGTGAGAGTGGTTGCGGCAAGACGACCACCCTGCGGATCGCCGTCGGGCTGGAGACCGCCGACACCGGGACGGTGCGGCTGCACCCGGGCGACCGGCCGCAACTCGTGGCGCAGGACGCCGGCGCCTCCCTCACCCCGTGGCTGCAGGTCGGCGAGCTGCTCGAGGAGCGGCTGCGGGCCGAGGGACTGGACGGCAAGGCCCGGCGGATCGCGGCCCGCGAGGCTCTCGCCCTGGTCGGCCTGCCGGCCGAGGTCGCCGCGGCCAAGCCCCGCCAGCTCTCGGGCGGGCAGCGGCAGCGGGTCGCGCTGGCCCGCGGCATCGTCGTACCGCCACGGCTGTTGGCCTGTGACGAGCCGATCTCGGCGCTCGATGTGTCCCTGGCCGCGGTCGTCCTCAACCTGCTCGGCCGGCTGCGGCGCGAGCTCGACCTCGCGCTGCTGTTCGTGACGCACGACCTGGCTGCCGCCCGGCTCGTGGCCGACGAGGTCGCCGTCATGCA
>JAYSQK010000050.1:0-4743 GCA_043721555.1 Frankiales bacterium | reverse complement strand
ACCCGTGTCCCGGGGGGAGCGATCGAACCATCCCCGCGTACGACGGGAAGCGCGGTCGGCAGGCCGTTGCCGAGCACGCCGCGGCGGCCCTCCAGGCCGTACATCCCGTCGTAGATCGCCCGGGCGATGGGTGCTGCGGTGGTGCCGCCGGTGCCGGCCTCGGGAACCATGACGACGACGGCGTACTTCGGGGCGGCCGCCGGCGCGAACGAGGCGAACCACGACGTCGGCGACTTGCCCCGGACGTCAGCCGTGCCGGTCTTGCCGGCGATCTGGAGCCGCCCGAACGGAAACTTCTTGAAGGCCTCCTGCGCCGTCCCGCCCTGCTCCGGCACGCCGGTGAGCGCGCTGCTCATATAGGCCAGCACCTGCGGCGAGACTGGCAGCCGACCGGTCCGGACCGGTGGGATCGGCGTCACGGTCCGCCCGTCGGCCGACAGCAGGCCCTTGGCCAGTCGCGGCGCATAGAGCGTCCCGCCGTTGGCCAGCGCCGAAAAGGCCGACGTCAACTGCAGCGGCGTGACGAGCACATCGCCCTGCCCGATGGCGAAGTTGACCGCATCACCGGCGTTGTAGCGGTAGCCGTCGGTGCAGAATTCCTGGTCGAGCTGCTGCAGATAGGAGCCCTTCACCCGCCGTTTAGCGCCGGCGCAGTAGTCCCCCTTGGCCTGCGCCCAGTAGCGCTGCTTGTAGCCACGGTCGGTGATCAGGCCGCGCAACTCGTCCGGGAGATCGACACCGGTGCGACGGCCGAACCCCCAGGCGCGGGCCATCTTCGGGAAGGCTTCCCGGGGCCTCGCGTTGCCCTGCGGGCCGCCGTCGCGCACCCACTCGTCGTAAGCGAGCTGGTAGTAGACCGTGTCGCACGACTTGATCAGCGTGGTGCGGAAGTCGATGTTGGCGCTGGTCGACTCACCCTCGAAGTTGTGGAACGTCTTGTTGCCGAAGGTGATCTCCGAGGGACACGGGAAGTAGCCATTGATCGAGCTGCCGGCGGCGACCGCTGCTGCCGTCGAGACAATCTTGAAGGTCGAACCCGGGGCGAACAGGCCCTGCGTGGCGTTGCTGATCAGCGGCTTGCCCGGCGCGTCCCGCAACGCCACGTAGTCCTTGGTCAGCACCTTGCCGACGAACAGCGTCGGGTCATAGCTGGGATAGCTGGCCATCGCCACGATGCGCCCGGTGTCGACCTCTTGCACCACGACGGCGCCGTTCGGCGCGACGTAATTCCGGTTGTTCGTTTTGTCGTACTGCCCGCGGGCCCGCAGGATGCCGGCTTGCAACGCGTCCTCGGCGAGCTTCTGCACGCCGGCGTCGAGGGAGAGCACGAGGTCATCGCCGGCCCGCGCATCGACGGTGTCCAGGGTGCCGGTGACGTTGCCGTCCTTGTCCACGACCAGCTTCTGCACGCCGCTGGTGCCGCGCAGCGGATCGTCGTACGCCGCTTCGAGGCCGACCCGGCCGATCTGTGAGCCGGCCGGGAGCGCCTTGTACTTCGGGTCGGCGAGGTTGTCCTTGGTCAGCGGGCCGAGATAGCCCAGTGCGTGCGCGGCGAGGGACTTCTGGGGGTACTGCCGGACTGCCTGGTAGGTCGCCGTGACCCCGGTGAAGTCCTCGGCGTGCTCCTCGATCGTCAGCACCCGGTCGGTCTCGTCGGCCCGCTCGCTGGCGTACTCCTTCACGGGCACCGGCTGGTAGGGCGAGCCGTTCCAGCACTCCTTCGGGCTGACGCGGGTCCCGTCGGCGAGCCGCTCTCCGCACGGGGTGATGGCGCTCGTCAGCTCGGCGACCGGGACGCCGATGATCGTTGCAAGCCGCTGCAGCACCTCGCGGCCACGGTGGGGGGCGGTGCGCAGGACCGAGCGGTTGACCGAGATGACAAGCGCCGTGCGGTTGCTGATCAGCGGCAGGCCGCGGTCGTCGAGCACGATGCCGCGGGCCGCCGGGGTCACGACCGAACGGACCCGGTTGGCGCTGGCGGCGTTGCGGTAGGCCGCACCCTGTTCGACCTGGAGATAGGCCAGCCGACCGAGCAGGGTCAACAGGATAGAGACCACCAGGACGCGCAGCACGACCAGCCGCAGCCGGGAGCGGTCGCTCACGGGGAGGGGCTCCTCACGGTTGGTCCAAGGTGGTCCGCAGCCGCGCAGCTCACCGTCGTAACGGGTCGCCGTCGAGGCGCCGGACGAGTGCGCCGACGATCGGCACGATGAACGGGGTCAGGAGCACATCGTAAGGGACCGAACTGACGGCGGCGCGCAGCACGGCGTGCAGTCCCACCCTTGAATCGCCGAGCAGGGCGCCCTCCACCGTGAAGGCCATGAGCGCAATGAGGCCACCCAGGGCGACCGCCCCGAAGGGCTGCAGGGTCGAGCGCTCGGTGTCGTCCTGGAGCAGTCCGGCGACGTAGCCGACGATCGCGTAGGCGAGCGCCAGCCGACCGAGCTGATGGTCGGCGAGGGTGTCGGCGAGCAACCCAGCGACGAAACCGGTGATCATTCCCGCCAGTGGCCCTTCGGCCAGGGCAAAGGCGACGACCAGCAGCAGCACCAGGTCCGGTGGTGCTCCCGGCACCGGCAGCCTGGTCACGACCGTCACCTGCAGCAGCAGCACCGTCACCAGGCTCACCGCCCCGAGCAGGAAGCGCTGGACGGTCACGGAGTGGGGCGGACGGTGGGTCGGGCGGAGGGCCGCGGCACGGCGGTCGGCCGACCGGACGCTTGGGGCGCCGCGGACGGCGGCGTCGTGGCGCCGCAGGGTGAGGTTTCGGTGCCCGGCCGGACGGGGCGGAGCGGCACCCGCGGCACGGCGCGGGTCCGGTCGGTGACGACCCCGACGAGGTCCAGGGCCGTGACGTCGACGAACGGCACGACCGTCGCCGTGCGGGTCAAGGCGTTGGCATCTGGAGTGACGCCGGTGACGGTGCCGACCGGGACGCCCGGTTGGAAGATGCCCGAGCCCGAGGTCACCAGGAGGTCTCCCGGCCTGATGACCGGCTTGGAGCCGACGACGCGGTAGCTCAGCGGCGCACGACCCTGCCCGGTCGCGAGCCCGAACGACGAGGCGCTGGCGAGCCGGCTGCCGACCGCGAACTTCGGATCGGCGAGCAGCACGACGGTTGAGGTGAACGGCCCGACCTG
Organism: Frankiales bacterium; assembly: GCA_043721555.1. Classification (GTDB taxonomy): domain Bacteria; phylum Actinomycetota; class Actinomycetes; order Mycobacteriales; family SCTD01; genus JAYSQK01. Next base: position 1,603 of record JAYSQK010000050.1, on the reverse strand, counting down.
TTTGGTCCGGCCGACCAACCCCAGCCCGCTGACGACCGTCATGTCGGGCCGGATCCCGTCGCGGGCCCCGGCGTCAAGGGTCACCGTGAAGTCGAAGCCGAACGACGATCCGGCGGCGACGACGTGGGCCGGGAGCACCGTGTAACCGCCGTAATCCTTTTGTCGCAGCAGACCGTCCCACTGCTGCTGCTGACAGCGCAGGCCGTCGGTGGCCCGCAGGCGCTGGCGCAGGTCGTCGTTCTCGCGCTGCAGGCGCCGGTTGTCGCGCTGGTAATTGCCCAGTCGAGGCAGGCTGCCGAGCGCCCGGCCGGCCGACCCGGCTCCCCCACCGGCGGCCCGGATGACCGGACCGAGCACGGTGTCGACGCCCCGGCGCAGCGCCGACAGCGGGCTGCCGTCGCCCTGCCGGTAGTCGAGGGCGGTGAGCGTGAGGGCGCTGAGCACCAGCAGCACCAGGACCAGCCGCAGGCGGGACCCGCGCACGTCCCGCTAGTGGCGCGGCTCGGAGATGAGGACCTGCTGGAGGGCCTCGAACTCCTCGACGCACTTGCCTGACCCGATGGCGACGCTGTGCAGCGGGTTATCGGTAATGTGGACCGGCATGCCGGTCTCGTGCTTGAGCCGCTCGTCGAGCCCGCGGAGCAACGCGCCGCCGCCGGTGAGCACGATCCCCCGGTCCATGATGTCGCCGGAGAGCTCGGGGGGGCACTTGTCGAGGGTCGTCTTGACCGCGTCGACGATCTGGTTGACCGGTTCCTCGATCGCCTTGCGGATCTCCTCAGCGCTCACCACGATCGTCTTGGGCAGCCCGCTGACTAGGTCGCGGCCGCGGATCTCGGCGTGCGGCTCGTCCGGCATCGGGAACGCCGAGCCGATCGCCATCTTGATCTCCTCGGCGGTGCGCTCGCCGAGCATCAGCGAGTACTCCTTCTTCACGTAGGAGATGATTGCGCTGTCGAGCTCGTCGCCGCCGGTGCGGATCGACTGGCTGGTGACGATGCCGCCGAGGGAGATCACCGCGACCTCGGTCGTGCCGCCGCCGATGTCGACGACCATGTTGCCGGTCGGCTCGTGCACCGGCAGCCCGGCGCCGATCGCCGCCGCCATCGGCTCCTCGATGATGTAGACCTTGCGGGCGCCGGCCTGGTAGCCGGCGTCCTTCACAGCGCGCTGCTCGACGCCGGTGATCCCCGAGGGCACGCAGATGACGATGCGCGGCTTGGCGAAGTGCCGGCGCTTGTGCACCTTCTGGATGAAGTAGCGCAGCATCCGCTCGGTGGTGTCGAAGTCGGCAATGACGCCGTCCTTCAGTGGCCGGATCGCCACGATGTTGCCCGGGGTCCGGCCGATCATCCGCTTGGCTTCGGTGCCGACCGCCAGGATGCCGGTGGTGTTGGTGTTGATGGCGACGACGCTGGGCTCATTGAGCACGACCCCTCGCCCGCGGACGTAGACCAAGGTGTTCGCCGTCCCGAGGTCGACGGCCATGTCACGGCCGAGAAACGACATGGAGTTGGACTTCGCCATCTGGCAGGAGGGCCTTCCGCGATCGGGAGCGTGCCGCATCGGGCCCGGAACGGACCTCTCGAAGCGGCGGAGCGCC
>JAYSQK010000049.1:0-3478 GCA_043721555.1 Frankiales bacterium | reverse complement strand
GCGGCCTCGGGGGTGAGCAGCACGTGGTCGCCCTGCTCGGGGCCGGCGAGGCTGCCTCGCGGGCGGACCAGGCTCATGCCGGCTGGGCGACGGAGAGCGTCCGCGTCGCCGCCTGCAGCACCCTGCCGGCGGCGGCCACAGCGGCGGCCACGTCGCCGTCTGGTGGGTAGAGCAGGGCACGGCCGACGACCAGGCCCCGCACCGCCGGCTGCCGCAGCGCCTGCCCCCACGACGCCAGGTCGGCTACCGGGTCCGGTCCTGGTACGCCGCCGAGCACCACGCACGGCAGGGTGGTGGCTGAGAACACCACCTCCGGGTCGTCGCACGAGGGCAGTTTGAGCCAGGTATAGCCACTCGTGGTGCCCAGTGCCGAGGCGATCGTGATGGCGCGGGCCAGCGAGGCGGTGTCCCTGCGCAGTCGCAGCGTTCCGTTGCGATCCCGCTCGTAGGGCAGCGGCTCGACCATTGCGATCAGGCTGCGATCTGCCAGCGCACTGACCGCCTTGGCGCAGGCCTCGATCGTGGGAGCCGTCGCGGCGTCCTGATCGTCGATGCGCAGGAGCATCTTGCCGCCTTCGAGCCGGTAGCGCTCAATGGACGCGGCGTCGTATCCGGTGAAGCGGTCGTCCATGGTCCAGTTCGCACCGTCGAGCCCACCGCGGTTCATCGAGCCGATGACGACCTTGCCCTCGAGCGCCCCGAGGAGCAGCAGCTCCTCGACGATGTCCGGCGAGCCGAGTACGCCGTCGACGAACGGGTCGGCAAGGGCCGTGACCAGCCCGTCGAGCAGCAACCGACGGTCGGCCATGGCCAGCGGGTTGCCCCCGGTGCTGAGGGAGCCGCGGGCCGGGTGATCGGCAGCGACCAGGAACAGCGTCCCGTCGGCGGAGAGCAGGTTCGCCGGCTGGACCCGCTGTGCGTACGCCTGCGCGACCGCTTGCGGCCGGGTCGCGCGGGTGCGCAGGAGTTGCTCCCACTGGTCGTCAGAGATGGCGCTCATCGGGCCGTTCCTTTCTTGGGCACGCTGGATGGGCTCCTCATGCGGAGGAGGTGTACGAGGCGACGAGCTGATCCAGCTCGGCGCGCGTGGGCATGGCGTCGGCGCAGGACAGGCGCGACGCGACGATGGCGCCCGCGGCGTTGGCGTGCCGGGCGAGGTCGACCGGGTGCCAATCGGCGAGCAGGCCGTCGATCAGAGCGGCGCCGAACGCGTCGCCGGCCCCGAGGCCGCAGACGACCTCGACGAGATGAGGCGCCACCGTGGTCATCTCGTCGGGGGTTGCCACCAGCACGCCCTCTCCACCCTTCTTGATCATGACGAGGGTCACGCCGGCGGCAAGCAGCCGCCGGGCTGCCTCCTCCGGGTCGGCCGTGCCGACCGCGACCTCAACTTCGGCCCGGTTCCCCACGACGACGTCGACGTGCTCGAGCATGGCGGTGTACTCGGTTCGCGCGTGCTCAGGTGATGTCCAGAACATCGGCCGCCAGTCGAGGTCGAGCACCGTGTGCCTGCCGGAGCCGGGTACCGGGCGTCCCCGTCGTCGGAGCATCTCGTGCTGGGTGCCGCGGGCGGGTTCGACGGAGACGCCGGTTCCCGTGACCCACAGCAGCGGCACCTCGGTGACCACGTCCCATGGGACGTCGTCGGTGGTCAGGGTGAGGTCGGGAGCGATCGGGTCGCGATAGAACAGCAGCGGCGGGTCCTCCGGCGGGTTGAGTTCGCAGAAGACCACCGGTGTGTGCAGGTGGAGCGATGTCCCGACGTACGCTGGGTCGACCCCAAAGCCGGTCAGCGCCGCGCGGACGAACGTCCCGAAGCCGTCGTCGCCGACCTTGGTGAGCACAGCGGTCCTGCGGCCCAATCGGGCGGCACCGACCGCGACGTTCGTCGCGGTGCCACCGAGGAACTTCGCGAAGGTCGAGACGTCGGCCAGCGAGCCCTGCTGCTCGGGGTAGAGATCGACCCCTACCCGTCCCACCGTGAGCACCTCGAGCGATGTCACGACCGGGGACCCCACGTGCTGGTGTGCTTGGCGATCTGCTCGCGCATGAACAGCGTGGATGCCCGAGCACGGTCCTCCCAGGCGAAGACGCAGGACGTCATGATCCCGTCAAAGCCGAGTCGATCCAGGGTGCGGAAAAACAGCTCCCAGTCGACCTCACCCTGGCCGATGTCGAGGTGCTGATGAATTCTGGCCTGGGTGCCGGGCGGGTTCATGATGTAGCGCAGCCCCGAGGATGCGGTGTGGTCGAAGCTGTCGGCCAGGTGCAGGTGGGTCAGCAGAGGCCCTGCGTACTCGAGGATCTCGACCATATTGCCGCCCTGGTGAAAGGTGTGCGGCGCGCAGTAGAGGAACGACACCAGCGGCGAGTTGATGCCGCGGACCATGTCGATGGCGACCTTGCCGTCCTCGACGAAGTCGTCCGGGTGGGGTTCGAGTCGCAGCTCGACCCCTTCCCTTGCGAACACAGGAAGCAACTCCTCCATCGAGGCCCAGAACCTGCCCTCGCTCAGGCTGGCCTGCTCGGGGCGGCCGTTGAACTCGGAGTTCATCACGGTGCAGCCGAGCTCAACGGTGATTTCGATCGCCCGTTTCCAGTAGCGGACCGCAGCCTGCCGCTCGTCCTCGTCCGGGCCGGCCCAGCGGTACAGCGGCAGGACCGAGCAGACGCTCACCCCAGCCGCGTCAAGGGCGCCCTTGAACGCCGCGACGGTAGCGGTGTCCGCGCGGGGGTGGGTGAAGAACGGCATGAAGTCCTCGCGAGGCGAGAGCTCGATGTGCTCGAAACCGAGCTCGGCGACCAGCGCCGGTAGCTCGAGCAGCGGCGTGCTTCGGAACATGTACGGGTCGAGGGCGATCTTCACGTGAGGTCCTTCTACGGCTTGAGGTAGAGGTCGGGCTTTGGGCCCAGCTCGATCGGCACGGTGGTGCCCTCGTGCAGGGCCTGGACGGCCGCGTCCGCGACGACGGTGGCGGCGTAGCCGTCCCACGAGCTCGGTCCCGTCGCGCCTACGCCTGAGGTCAGCGCGTCGATCCATTCCTGGAACTCGGTGTCGTAGGCCCGCACGAACCGTTCGCGCCAGTCGGCGGGCACCCGGCCGGAGAAGCTGCCCTCGCGCCGGACGATGACCCCGTTGGAGTCGGCAAGTGCGGCGGTGCCGTCCTCGCCCACGACCTCGCCGCCGATGTCGTAGCCGTAGCGGATGTTGACCGACGTCTCAACGTCGACGAGAGCGCCGCTCTCGGTGCGAAAGATCATCAGAAGTGGGTCCTGCAACTCGGCACCGTGCCGGCTCTTGCGCGGTGTGAGGACGGTCGCCTCCACCAGCTCCTCCTCGAGCAGCCAGCGCACCACGTCGAAGTCGTGCACCGCCGTGTCGGTGATCGCCATTTCGCGGGTGTATTGGTCATTGACCGAAGGGTTGCGATGCCGTGAGTGCACGAGCAGCGGCGCACCGATTGCCCCGCTGCTGAGC
>JAYSQK010000048.1:0-4369 GCA_043721555.1 Frankiales bacterium | reverse complement strand
TTCGCGCTGCTGCGCTATCCGACCTTTGCGGTGGCGATCTTCAACCAGTACAAGCTGGGCTTCGATGCGGCCTCCGCCGCCGGCCTCAGCCTGGTCCTGGTCGCACTGTGCCTATTGGTGCTGAGCATCCAGCGACGCGCCGCCGGTGGCCTGGGTCGCTCGAACGCCCGCGCCGGCCAGGCCCGCGCCGCCCGGCCGCTGCACCTAGGCCGGGCAGGCCCGTACTGCCAGGCCGCGCTGGCGGCGCTTGCCACGCTCTCGCTCGGCGTGCCGCTCGGCGCAACCGCGAGCTGGCTGCTCCGGGGGAGCTCCACCACCCTGCCGCCGGCCAGCACCGTCGTGGTGCTGCTCAACACCCTGCTGCTCGGGGGTTCGGCGGCCGTGCTGTGCACCGCCATGGCATTGCCGGTCGCGGCGCTCACCGTCCGCAGGCACGGCCGGCTCGGTGCGGCGATGGAGGGGGCCACCTACATCAACCGGGCGCTGCCGGGGGTGGTCGTCGCGCTGGCCCTGGTGTTCTTCGCGCTGCGGACCGCGGCCGGGCTCTACCAGAGCAACCTGCTGCTCGTGCTGTCCTACAGCGCCCTGTTCCTGCCGCTGGCGGTGGTCGCGGTCAAGGCCGGCATGTCCCAGCTGCCACCGGCGCTGCCCGAGGTGGCCGAGAGTCTCGGCACCCGCCGGCCGCTGATCTGGTGGCGGCTCACCCTGCCGATGCTGCTGCCCTCGCTTGCCGGCGCGATGGCGCTGGTTTTTTTGTCCACCGTCACCGAGCTGACCGCGACCCTGCTGCTCCACCCGACCGGCGTGCAGACCCTCGCGACCCAGTTCTGGCTCTACACGACCGGGCAGGCGTACGGCGCGGCGGCGCCGTACGCCGGGCTGATGTTGCTGCTGGCGGTCGGCCCGACCTACCTGCTGACCCGGCAACTGGACCGCCCGCAGCGCCCGGCGATGCTGCTGTGAGCGACGTCGGCCGGCAGCCGGCGGCGAGCGCCTGTGGGGTGCACAAGACCTACGGTGCCCGCGAGGTGCTCACCGGGCTGGACCTGCAGGTGCCGGCCGGGGGGGTGACCGCGCTGCTCGGCCCGTCCGGGTGCGGCAAGACCACCCTGCTGCGGCTGCTGGCCGGTTTCGACCGGCTCGATGCCGGCCAGATCAGCCTCGGCGGCGACCTGGTCGACGGGCCCGGCACCTTCGTGCCGGCCCGTCGGCGGCAGGTCGGCTACGTGCCGCAGGAGGGTGGGCTGTTCACCCACCTCAGCGTCGCGGGCAACATCGGCTTCGGGGTGCCCAGGAGTCACCGCAAGCAGCGCACCTCGCAGATGTTGGACCTGATCGGGCTGGCCGGGCTGGCCGACCGGCGGCCCGACGAGCTGTCCGGTGGCCAGCAGCAACGGGTCGCGCTGGCCCGGGCGCTCGCCGTCCAGCCGCAGATCGTGCTGCTCGACGAGCCGTTCTCCGCGCTCGACGCCGGACTCCGGGCGCAGGTGCGCTCCGACGTGCTCGGGTTGCTGCGGGCGACCGGGACCACGGCGCTGCTCGTCACCCACGACCAGGAGGAGGCGCTCAGCGTCGCCGACCAGGTGGCCGTGCTCGACGCAGGGCGCATCGTGCAAGCTGGCAGCCCGGAACAGCTGTATGCCGCGCCGGTGTCCGCGCGGGTCGCCCGCTTCCTCGGCTCGGGGACCCTGCTGCCCGCCGTACGCCTGGACCCCACGACGGTCCGCTGCGCCCTGGGCGTGCTCCGGACCACCGACGCCGGCGCCGACGGCCGGGGTGACGGCGTGGTGCTTGTGCACAGCGAGCAGCTGCTGGTGGATGCGGGCACCCGGGGTGTTCCAGCGGTGGTGACCACCCGCGCCTTCTACGGCCATGACGCCGTCGTGACCGTCCGGCTCGACGCGGCCGAGACCTGCGAGTTGACCGCTCGCTGTCAGGGCACGACGACCCTGGCCGTGGGCGAACCGGTCGCCGTCAGCGTGGCCGGTCCGGTCGTCTTCCTGCCCGGCCGGGACGGTGACGAGCTAGCGCATGTCGCCGGTGTGGCCGAGTGAGAAACGGCCCGGCTGCGGCCAGACGCACATGCCGTGCGGCTTGTTCGGGATCCGCACCTGGGCGATGAGATGGCCGTCCACCGTGGAGATCTCGTAGATCCTGGCGTCGTAGCGCCCGGACAGCCAGAGGGCTTTGCCGTCCGGGCTGACGCCGCCCATGTCCGGGCTTCCGCCGCCCGGCAATCGCCAGGTGGCGACGACGGCCCGGCGTACCGGGTCGATGACCGAGATCGTGCCCGAGCCGCGGTTGCTCACGAACAACCGGCGGGCGTCGCGGCTGGGGTAGATGCCATGGGCATCGCGACCGGTCGGCAGGAAGCCGGCCTCGGTGAAGCGGGCCGCGTCGATCAGGTGCACGCCACCGAGGTTCTTGTCGGCGACGTAGAACGTCTGGCCGTCGGGGCTGAGCCGGACGTCCTGCGGTGACGACCGGGGCAGGTCCAGGTAGCCGACGACGCTCCGGGTGCGCAGGTCGAGCTTGACCAGTCGGTGCGCGAACTCACACGACGCGATGAGAAACGAGCCGTCAGCGGAGAAGTCGGCATGATCGACGCCCGCGCAGTCGACCCGGACGCGCTTGACCGGCGCGAAGGTGTGCGCGTCGTAGAACTCGAGCGCCTGCCGTTGCTCGGCGATGACGATCGCCTGTCGGCCGTCCGGGGTGAAATACATGTTGTACGGGTCGTCGACCGGGATGCTCGGACCGGACGGCCGTCCGGTCCGCGGGTTGAAGGGCGTCAGGGTGTTCGCCAGGTCGTTCGTGGCGTAGAGCGTCTTCAGGTCGTACGACGGCACGACATGCTGTGGGTCGAGCCCGGTCAGGTAGTGCCCGACGATCTTGAGGCTGACCGGGTCCACGACATCGACGCCGCGTCCCGCGCTCTGCGGGACGTACAGCCGGTAGGGCACGTTGCGAGTCGCCGCGGTGAACTGCCCCACCCCGGTGTGGGCGTAGACCTCGAGACGGCCACCCCGCGCGGCGGTCGGCGGGATCAGCGCCGCCCGGCTGACCACGCGGCGCGGCGGCTCGGCAGCCGGTCGATGTCTGCCCGCGCGGGCGACGATCGCGCCGCAACCGGCCAGGGTCAGCACGCACAGACCCGCCACGAGACGGCGGCGGCGGACGACGCCGGAGCTGTGCTGACGGGGAGCCACGTCGATCAGTCTTCCTTTCGATGGCCGGTGGGTGTTGCAAGCCGGGTGCGTGTCGCGGTGCAGATGACTGAACACCAACCGTGAGGGCTCCCTCCTGTACGCCGCCTGAGCGGCCGCCATACCCTTTCGCGGGTGACGTCGGCAGCCACTGCATCGCGGCGAGGCCGGCGGGGCCTGCTCGCCGCCGCACTGCTCGTCGTCGGGGTCCTCACCGCCACCCCAGCCGCCGCGATCACCGGTGGCGGGCCCGATGGCACGGGTCACCCCTACGTCGCGATGCTCTTCGCACCGGGGGCGAGTGCACCGAGCTGCTCCGGCGTCCTGGTCCGGGCCGACAACGGCGCCGTGGCGGTGCTGACCGCCGCCCACTGCCTGACCGGTGGTGCCGGTCCGGCGACCGGTCGCGGCTGGCAGGTGGAGTTCTCGGCCGTGCACACGGCGAGCTCACCGCGCTACACCGGGACCTACTACATCGCCGCCGGCTACCAGCCGTCGGTATCCCATGCGCACGACCTCGCCGCCATCGTGCTGACCGCCGGGCCGGCGATCCAGCCGGCCGAGCTGGGCGCGCCGGCCCGTGAGGACAACCAGCCGGACTCGGTGCTGACTGTTATCGGCGCCGGGCAGCCATTCGTCGGCCAGCGTCGATCGGCGACCGAGCGCGTCGTCGGCCGGGACGCGACCTGGCTCTACCTCGTGCCCGGGAGCGGCAACAGCTGCGACGGCGACTCCGGCGGCCCCGACCTCGTCCCCGCCACCCGCGTGGTGGTCGCGTTGACCGATCAGGGCAGCTGCTCGACCGACCAGGACCTGCGGGTCGACACCGACGAGGCGCACCAGTTCCTCGTCTCGGCCACCCAGGCCGCGGGCGCACCCGTGGTCACCAGGCAGCCGGCGGGGCAGAGCGTGCCGGCGGGTCAGCCCGCCCAGTTCAGCGCGGCAGCGACACCGGCGGGTGCGGCGCTGCAGTGGCAGGTCTCCGCCGACGGGGGCACCTCGTTCGCCGACCTGGCCGGGCAACGCGGTGGCACCCTGTCGGTCACGCCGACAGCGGAGCAGTCGGGTGCGCAGTACCGGGCCGTCTTCACCGATCCGATCGGCATGGCGACCACGGCGCCGGCCACCCTGACCGTCACGGCCGACCCGGGCAGCGGGACCGC
>JAYSQK010000047.1:0-1504 GCA_043721555.1 Frankiales bacterium | reverse complement strand
TGCAGTGAGCCCTTCAGGACCTGCGCCGGGCGCTGCTGCTCCTCGTGCAGCGACGACGAGGCGAGCACCGCACCGGTGAGGCCGGGGATCGCCCACTGCAGGGCCTTGAGCTGCTTCTGCGCCTTCGCGACCTCGGGCGGGGTCGAGGGCAGCGACGCAGTGCCGCCGGCCACTGGCACGTCGCCGGCGCTGATCATCTTCTGACCGGCGATCCGGGCGTACCCGGTCGCGCCGAGGGCGGCCGCCGTCAGCCCGAGCTTGACGTTGGTGTTCGCCAGGACGCCTTTCTGCGCCTTGACCCGGCCCTTGTTGGCCCGGAGCAGGACTGCGCCGCCGGCCAGGTGCGCGGCGATCGCGGCGGCGTTGAACGGCGTCCAACGGCTCCAGCCGGCGTTGGCCACCCGCGCCCGCTGCCGCGGGTCATCGACGTCAGCGGCGGCGCCGTTGACGCCGACGGCGCCCATCAGCGACCCGCCGAACCAGGCCGCGAGGCCGGCGTCATGCAGGAAGTGGGCGAGGGTGTTGCGCTCAGACATGGACGTCCTCCGTGGGGGCTGTTGGCTGGTCTCACCAGGCCCCTCCCCGATCCGCCGCGAGCCGAACCCTCAGCCGGGCTTCCACCCGGCTGTCTGGTCTGCCACAGTCAGCGTCCGACGAGGAAGGGGTGGTCTGCATGCCAGACACGGACGCCTACGCCGTCGTCGTGTTCCGCGAGGACGGCCGGTGGCAGTGCCAGGAGCTCCCGGCGACGCTGGCCGAGGATCTCGACGGCCTGATCGCGGCGGTCCACCGTCAGCCGGGGGAGGTCGGGTCGTTTGCCCTCGTCGATGTGGCTGACGAGTTCTTCGTGGTCGTCCGGGTGGTGATGGGCCGGGAGCGGCTGCTGCTCAGTGACGTGACCGCGGCGGTCGCCTGGGACCTCGCCGCCCAGGTGCTTGACCGGCTCGATCTGGACGTGCCCGGTGAGGATGACCTCGAGGAGGTCTGGCCCGCAGGCGATCTCGGCGTGTTCGAGGACTTGGGGCTCGAGGAGATGGAGCTCGGTGCCATCCTGTCCGATGTCGACGCCTACGCCGACGAGATGCTCTCGACGCTCGCTCACCGGCTCGGTTTCGCCGACTCGTACGAGCGGGTCGTCGACGCGCTCGCCAACTGAGTTCCTGGAGAGATGTGTCCTACTTCGCCGCCGCGCTCGCCCACACCCCCGAGGGCTGGACCGGCCGGGAGTTCGAAATGGCCGAGGTCGACGATCTCGACGGCCTCGCCGAGGCGCTGCGCGACCTCGCCCCTGACGGCCCTGGTCCCTCGCTGCTGCTGCTCGAGGAGGACGACGAATACGTCGCGGTCGTCCGCGTCGACGGTGGCGCCGACGGCCTCGACGACCCGCGGGTCTTCCTGTCCGACCGCCGTGCGGTCCAGGGCAGCGAGGTGGCGGCGATGCTCTGGGCGGACACCGACGACGAGCCGGTCGACAGCGATGACCTCGACGAGGGCACCCGACCGG
>JAYSQK010000046.1:0-1993 GCA_043721555.1 Frankiales bacterium | reverse complement strand
GCCGCTCCGGGTGCGACGATCGAAGCCGGTCGAGGAGGGACTATGCGCCTGCAGCTGATCGTCAACCCCGCAGCCGGCCGCGGACGGGCCGTGCGGGTGTTGCCCGCGGTCCAGGGTGCGCTCGTCGCCCACGACGTCATGGTCACGCCGACCCGCTCGCTCGAGCACGCCGATGATCTCGTTGCGGCTGCTGTCACTGACGGGCGGCTCCCGGTGGCCTTCGGCGGTGATGGCATCGTCGGTCGGGTCGCCGAGGCGGCTGCCGCGCTCGACGCGCTGATGGCCGCGCTCCCCGGCGGCCGCGGCAACGACTTCTGCCGCTCCGTCGGCATCCCCCAGGACCCGGTGGCCGCCTGCGCCGTGCTCGACCGCGGCACGGCCCGGCCCATCGACCTCGGCGAGGTCGAGTCGGCCACCGGCCGGCGCGCCTTCATCGGGATCGCCTCGATCGGCTTCGACAGCGACGTCCAGGAACGGGCGCTGGCCGCCCGCCTGCCGCTCGGCCGGCTCGTCTATCTCGCCGCCACCCTCGCCAGCATCGCGACCTGGCGGCCCGCCACCTTCACCTGCACCGTCGACGGCGAGCCGCTCGTCGTCCACGGCTGGTCGGTCGCGGTGGCGAACACCGGGATGTACGGCGGGGGGATGCGGCTCGCTCCGAACGCCTCTCCGTCAGACGGCCGGCTCGATGTCGTGACGACGTCCGCGACCAGCCGGCGAAGCTTCCTCGCCACCCTCCCCAAGGTGTTAAGCGGCACGCACGTCCACGATCCATCGGTCGGGCTGGTCCGGGCGAGGACCGTGGGGCTCGACGCCGACCGGCCGTTCCGCGTGTTCGCCGACGGCGACCCGGTCGGCACGCTGCCGTGCACGGTGACCGTCCGCCCCGCCGCCGTACGCGTCCTGCTGCCGGCCTAGCGACCCGGTGGCTCCAGGATCGCCACGATTTCTACGTGCTCGGTCATCGGGAACAGGTCGAACGCCCGCAGCGACGGCATCGCCCAGCCGGCCTCGAGGAACACCCGCAGGTCGCGGGCGAACGACGCGGGATCGCAGGCCACGTAGGCGATCCGGCGCGGACCGAGGGCGACCAGCGCCGCCGACAGGGCCAGGCCCGCGCCGGCGCGGGGCGGGTCGAGCACGACCAACCCGGGACGTCCGACCCGGGAGGCGACAAGCGCGGCGTCGACGGCGGCGGTCCGCACCTTGACCCAGGCCAGGTCGGCGGTGTTGCGCAGGGCGTCGGCGCAGGCCCGCGACTCGCCCTCGACAGCGAGCACCGAGCCGGTCGGCCCGACCGCCGCGCCGAGCAGGGCCGCGAACAGCCCTACCCCGGCGTACAGGTCGGCGACCCGGTCGCCGGGAACGGGCGCGAGACCGTCGAGCACCGCCTGCGCCAGCGCGGTCGCGGCGCCCGGGTGGACCTGCCAGAACGCCCCGGCCGCCACCTCGAACGACCGCCCGAGGACCGGCACCCGCACCCCGTGCGGCGTGCGCACCGGCCGACCGTTGAGCACCAGCCCGGCCTCGACCGGGGGCAACGGGTCGGGGCGACCGCGCACCGACAGCACGGTCTGCCCAGCCAACGAGAACGCCTCAACCGCAGACACTCCCGGCCAAGTTGCGGCCAGCGGGAGCTGCGCCCCCTCGGTCGCGATGAGGCAGCGGTCGACGAGCTCGAGCTCGCGGGACCGGTGCCGGTGCAGCCCGACCCGCCCCGCACCGTCGACCGCCCACTGCACCCGGGTGCGCCAGCCCAGGCCGTCCGGCGCACCGGGCACCTGCTCCACCGTCACGTCGTACGACGTCCCGGCGAGCCGGCGCAGCTGCTCGGCGATCAGGGCTGCCTTGAGCGCGCGTTGCTCGGGCAGCGCGACGTGCTGGTAGTCGCACCCGCCGCAGCGACCCGGTCCGGCGAACGGGCACGGCGGCGGTACCCGGTGCGGCGATGCGCGGAGCACCTCGACGGCGTCGGCGCGCAGGAACGACGTGG
>JAYSQK010000045.1:0-6923 GCA_043721555.1 Frankiales bacterium | reverse complement strand
TGCACGAACATCGTCTCCAGATACCAATCCGGATCGACTTTGCGGAACACGTTCTCGTAATCCATCGTCCACTGCGGCTGACCAGCCGGGTTGAACCCGTTGTGGAACGCGAAGAACGTCTCGATGAACGCCTCGCCATACTTGTTCTTACAGTTCTCCGCCGACGCATCCCAAAACCCGGTGTGCGCATCCATCACGAACTTGCCGTCTTTCATGGGTAACTCCTCATCTGCAACACCAACGACGGGCACACCGGCCCAGGACAAGACGTGCGGGAGGCTGCGACGCCACCGGTCATGCGGTTGGGATGCCCGAAGGCCGGACCATGCCCTCGGCGAGATCGCCGAAGCCGGGCGCGATGATCGCGCCCGCCTGCCCGATGACCTCTTCGGCCACCAGCACCTCCGTGGTCAGCACCAGCGCGGCGATCGACGCGGCACTTCGCAAGGCCGAGCGGGTCACCTTGGCCGGGTCGATGACGCCCTGCTCCATCAGCAGGCCGTACTCCCCCGTCAGTGCGTTGAGGCCCCACCCGGGCGCCCCCGCCCGCACCTTCGTGACGACCTCGTCACCGTCGAACCCGGCGTTCCAGGCGATGCAACGCAGCGGCTCGGCCAGTGACTCCCTGACGATCGCCGCGCCGATCGCGACGTCGCCGGTGAGGGTCAGGTTGTCCAGGACGTGCTCGGCCTGGACCAGGGCGGTCCCGCCACCGGCGACGATCCCCTCCTCCACCGCGGCCCTGGTCGCAGACAGCGCGTCGTCGACGCGGTGCTGCTTCTCGGTGAGCTCGACGGTGGTCGCCGCGCCGACCCGGATGACAGCGACGCCACCGGAGAGCTTGGCCAGCCGGTCCTGGATCCGGTCTTTGTCGCGGTCCATGTCGGCCCGCTCGTATTCCACCTTGAGCTGCGCGATGCGCTGGTTGATCTGGTCCGGGGTGCCTGCGCCATCGATGATCGTCGTGGTGCTCTCGGTCACGGTGACCCGCCGGGCCCGGCCGAGCGCCTCGAGCGGCATCTCCTCAAGGGTCAGGCCCGCCTCGGAGCTGACCACCCGGCCGGCGGTCAGGGTGCCGATGTCCTCGAGCTCGGCCAGGCGCCGGTGGCCGAAACCGGGCGCGGTCACCGCGACCGACTGGAAGGTGCCGTGCACCGTGTTGGTCACCAGCATTCCGAGCGCTCCGCCGTCGACGTTCTCGGCCACGATCAGCAGCGGACGGCGGGCCTTCATCACCTTTTCCAGCAGCGGCATGAGGGTCTGGACCTGGCTGATCTTCTCGGGGGTCAGCAGGATGTAAACGTCGTCGTACACCGCCTCCATCCGGGCCTGGTCGGTGACCATGTACGGCGAGATGTAGCCGCGGTCGAACTGCAGGCCTTCGACGAAGTCGAGCTCGAGGTCGACGGTCGGCGACTCCTCAACCGTCACGATGCCCTCGCGGCCGACCCGGTGCATCGCCTCGGCGATCACGTCGCCGATGGCCGTGTCGTTGTTGGCCGAGATGCCCGCGACGTGCGCGAGCTGCTCCTTGGTGGTCACCTCCACCGATTGCCGGCGGATCTCGGCGCCCACCAGCTCGACAGCCTGCTCGATGCCGCGCTTGAGCTGGATCGGGTTGGCGCCGGCCTCGACGGCCCGCATCCCCCGCGACACCATCTCCTGCGCGAGCACGGTGGCGGTCGTCGTGCCGTCGCCGGCCACCTCGTTGGTCTTGGTGGCGACCTCCTTGACGAGCTGCGCGCCCATGTTGTCGAAGGGGTCCGACAGATGGATCTCGCGGGCGATCGTCACGCCGTCATTCGTGATCGTCGGCGGGCCGGTCAGCTTCTCCAGCACGACATTGCGGCCCTTCGGACCGAGCGTCACCTTCACCGCGCTCGCGAGCACGTCCACGCCGGTCTCGAGGTGACGGCGGGCTGCCGGCCCCAAGCGGAACACCTTCGCCATGCGACTTCTCCTTGTTCGATTTCCCAGCACACACCTGCTGCGGACGCCTGGGACGGTCCGGTCCGTGGTGTGACGGACCGGACCGCCCCAGACGGGTCAGGCGGTCAGCCGACCTCGACGAGGTCGAAGCCGATGTACTCCGCTGCGTCCTCGGGGTTCGCGAACAGCAGCACGCGGTCGTCCAGATGCACCATCCGGCCGTAGTGCGTCGACATGACCTCCTCGAAGGCCGACTCGTCGAATTCGATGCCGGTCGCCTCGGCGAGCTCCGCGTAGTCGAAGTCCAACTTCACCTTGCCGTCGACGCGAATCATCGCCGGCAGGATGCGGATGACGACATCCTTCTTGCTCCCCATGACCTCGGCCACGACCTGGCCGACCTGGTTGTTCATCAGGGTCACACCGCACTCGTTCGACCGACTACGGTCGACCGCTCCGAATTCCGCGCTCATGCGCCCAACTCCTTGGTCTCGAGGCCCAGCTCGGTCAGCAACGCCGAAGTGCGCGTGACCGCATTGCTCAGTGACGTCTCGAACGTCACCACTTTCTCGGTGGGCTGCGACCAGATCGGCTGCAGCAGCCGCACGGCGGCCAGCACCTCCGGGACGTAGGCGTCCAACCAGCCGTTGATCGTGGCGACGTTGGCCTTACCGTGCTCGCTGTCGTTCACGAGCATCGACACGAGCGCCTTGGTGTAGCGCAGGTCGCGGACGAAGTCGTTCTCGCCGGCACCGATGATCACGGGCGTGACGTAGTCACCGTTGACAGCGGCCAGCTGCTGTACGAAGCCGCTGCGGAACGTCTCGCCCACCAGCGGCTCGAACACCAGGTTGGTCAACATGACCGCCTTGGCCCAGTCGTCGATCGCGGTCAGCCCCTCGACCGTGCGCCGCACGCCCTGCCACGCCGGATCGCTGTTCCAGGTCTCGATGTGGGCCTTGTCGTCGAAGGACTCCAGCTCGTCGCCGACCTCGAGGTTGTACAGCACGAGGTCCTGGGCGAACCGCAGGCGGTGCACGGAGTTCACGCAGATGGCGTTGTTGAGCATGTTCGTCGGCGCGTTGCGCTGGGCGGGCACGAACACGTGCATCCCGAGGCCCTGCTCGATGTGCATCCAGGCGCCGACGTGCTGGGCCACAACCTTGGTCCACGAGGCGTTCCAGCCGGCGTAGGCCCCGGCGGACTTGGCGTTCTCCAGGTTCTGGCCGATCTGCCGGACGATGTTCGCGTTGTTGCGGAAGATCGTCTGCTCCCACTCCTCATTGGGGTCCCGGAACTGATGCCAGTCACTGGACTTCAGCGCGGTCCAGTCCTTGGGGTAGCCGCCGGGACCGTCCGCGAAGCCATACAGCCAGCCCTGCGTCAGGTGCCGCTCGGGGTCGACCTGGACATCGAACGTCACGTCCTCGTAGGTCGTGGCCCGAAGCTTGGCCGGGGTGAAGTAGTTGTAGCTCCGACTGGTCGAGCTGGGGAACTCGAGCGCTCCCGCCTCGGAATCGGTGAAGACGGTCTTGGGAACGCTGCGCACGGTCGGCGCTTTGGTCCTGGTTGCCACGGTGTGTCCCTCCTGACGCCTCGCGCGACGGTCGCGCTGCGGCTCCTGCGTCGTGCTGTCTGCCGTCCCACTCCGGGTCCGCTACTCCTCCGAACCTGCTGTGGTCGTAAATTTGTCGAAGAAGATCCGCTTCTCGTCGGCCCCCTTGGCGACCAGCACGGCGATCGCGGCGTCGATCATCGGTGGAGGTCCGCACAGATAGAGGTCGGCATCAGCCAGGTCGCCCTCGCTCCGGTCCAGGACATCGGTGACGAACCCGGTCTCGCCGGTCCAGCCGCTGTCGGGGAGATCGTGGGAAAGCGCCGGTACGAAGGACAGACCTGGCAGCCGCTCGCCGAGCGCGGCGAGCTCGGCGAGATAAAACAGGTCCGCCTCGGTCCTGGCGCCGTAGTAGTAGGTAGCCGGCCGGTCGACGCCCTGTTCGGCCATCGCGGTAAGAAGCGAGACGATCGGGGCCATCCCGGCACCGCCACCGATGAAGATCAGTCGGGCGGTCGATTCCCGCAGGACGAAGGTGCCGTATGGGCCCTTGACCGCGAGCTCCTGCCCCACCGGCAGCCCGTCCTCCAGCAGCCCGGAGAAATGACCACCCGGGTAGCACTTGATGAAGAACTCGAGCTCGTTGTCCGTGGTCGGTGTGTTGGCCATCGAGAACGACCGGTGGGACGTCGTACCGGGGATGGTGATGTCGACGTACTGGCCTGGCAGGAAGGCGATCTCACGCGGCTCGACCAGGTCGAGCACCAAGCGGCGGATGTCGTGCGTCAAGGCCTCGTTGACCCGCACCGTCGTGGCGAGCTCCTGGATGGGGATGCCGGACTTCAGCATCTCCTCGTCGTAATTGATGAGCTCGATCTGCAGGTCGCTGTAAGCGTGCGTGCGACACAGCAGGATGTAGCCCTCCTCGGACTCGTAGTCGGCCAGCGCGAAGGTCGAGTACTTCTCCATGTCGATGTCGCCCTCGATCAGGAACGACTTGCAGGCCGAACACTGGCCCTCCTTGCACCCGTGCATGAGCATGACGCCCTGCCGGAATGCCCCGTCCAGGACCGTCTCGTCCTCCTCGACCTCGATCTCGAGACCGACGGGGTCGAAGTGCACCCGATGCGTTCCACTCACCTTGTCCCGCCTCTCCTCACACCTGGGGTTGCTGGGGCCGGGCGCGCCCCTGGCTGCCACCGCAAGCGCGGCGGCAGCCAGGGACGGACGTACTAGGCGCCGACGGGCTTGGCGGGGCGGCCACCCGGGCCACCGCGCCGGTATTCGGCGATGTGTGCGATGCGCTCCTCAGGAGACATCTTGTTCAGCGCGACGTTGGGGCTGCCCAACGTGATGCCCTTGACGTCGTCCAGCGTCCACAGCTTCTTGGGCTGGTCGAGGTCGAGGTGCGGCTGGGGGACGAGCGTCTTGCCGTCGTCACGGACGTAGCCAAGGTCGTTCATGATGTCCTTGAGGTCCATGCCGTCGTAAGCGGTCTCCCACTCGCGCTTGCCGGTGAGACGGCCCATGGCCGGGGTCTCCCGGCCCATGTACTCGGGCCGGAACGCCGTGATGTCGGTCCAGGCGCACGTCTCGGAGCAGTAGGTGCGCGCCTGGCCGTCCACCTCCTCCATGACGATGTCCTCACGGATGAGGCACGGCACCATGCAGGTCCAGCACCGGTGGGGGTACTGGTAGTCGACGTTCTCGAACGCAATCGGCTTGTGGCTGTTGGGGTACTTGAGCCGGTTGTAGTTCTCCCACCACTTGCCGTACTTGTTGTACCAGCCTGGGTACTTGTACTCGAACCACTCGAAGTCTTCGTCGGTCATACCGTCGATCCGCCAGTAGTTGGCGAACCAGCCGGTGGCGAAGAACTGCGCCGTCTCGTGCACGTAGCCCTTGTTCCAGATCCGGTTCCAGGCCTCTTCGACCAGGTCGTGCGGGATGACCAGGCCGTACTTCTCAAGCGGGATGAGGTAGCTGCGGTAGTAGTCGTCGTAGATCCAACGACGCCACATCTCCGCGTAGCTCTCCCGGTCCTTGCGGCGGTCCTTCGTGCCGTACTCGATGAACGTGCCGATGGCCGCGTCGACCACGCAGTGGTTGTTCCACCAGGCGTAGCGCAGGTCGCGCTCGAGCAGCGGTCGGTTGCGCTCGTCGGCCAGCGCCATCAGCAAGATGGAGTAGCCGTTGCTGATGTGGCGTGACTCGTCGGACTGGACCGAGTGGAACACCGTCGGCAGCAGGTAGTCACCGTTGGCGGCCGCCTCGGACGGCATGGCCACGAACAGCGTGTTGGTGAACGCCGTCTCGGCCACGATCGTGAGGTAGACGTTGGCCGCGGTGATCGCGTCCCCGGTGATGAAGCCCTCACCGAACTGCCGGCCGATGGTGCCGGCGTAACAGTTGGCGAACGCCTTCTCGCTGATGTCGAACCCGGCGGGGTCGATGTAGTGGTTCATGTACAGCCGCTTGAGGTTCATCTGGATCGTCGAGTGCCGAACCTCGTCGATCATCTGCACCGCGAGGCCGTTGTGCACCTCGGGGTTGGGGACGGCACCGATCGCCAGCGGCATTGCCCGCGCCGCCGAGATCTCCGGGAAGGGAATGATCGACAGGAACAGCTTCTGCCATTCCATCCAGCGCTGCTGGACCTGGCGGAACATGTTCCCGCGGATCGCGCCGTCCATCGCGCCGAACACGCGCTGGTCCTTCTCCTCCTCCATCGGGAAGTAGGAGCGCAGGATCTGCTTCAGCGGGTCTTTCTTGGGTGCCTTCTCGAACGTGTAGTCGGTCGCATACTTCTGGTTGGGGGTGACGTACGTCGGGTCCCAGGACAGTTCTTTGATCTTCTCGTGCGCCCTTGTCAGGCTCTGTCGACTCACCATGCTCCTCCGGGATCTCGCTGTTGCGGTCTCATGGAGACGCACCCTGCAGCCACCGCGACGGGCGGCACTCGGCGTCCAGGTCACCATCACCGGCTGTGATCCAAGCCACAAGCAGTGGCATTCCGCAGAGCGACAAACTCTTGGGCCGAGGGGCTTTCTCGCTGGGCGGAATGGCCGTCAGGACCGTCTCGGCACCCCGGGGCATGCTGGGCGCAACGTCCTGGACGGGGCGGCCTGGAGGTGTGCGTTGAGCGCAGGTGTCAGCTCGGTCGCGACGATGTCGCCCGTGACGGACGAGCAATTGGGCGCCTGGGTCGCGGCCCTGGACGCGGTGATCGACGAACTGCACGACGACCTGGTACGCCGTTCCATCGTGCACCTGCAGGCCTTGCGGGCCGACCTACAGGGAGCCGCGGGACGCGGCGACTGAACCCGGCGCGCCGGCCTCAGCGGTCGCTGGCCACCAGTGGGACGTCGACGAAGGCGTTCGCCTCGGCGATGAGCCGGGTCATCTGCGCCGCCCCCTGCCGCACGATGCGCTCGAGCCT
>JAYSQK010000044.1:0-13775 GCA_043721555.1 Frankiales bacterium | reverse complement strand
TCACCGGCCGCGACGGCCGCGTCGTCGCCCTGATGGCGCAGCTCCTGCCGGTTGTCCCGCGGCAACCAGCAGGCGTCCGCGTGGGCACCGCCCTCCAGCGGCGGCCGCTCGTCGCAACGATCGTGCCGATGCCGGCATCGTGGCGCGAAGGGGCACCCACTCGGAGCGGTGAGCGCGGATGCCGGGGAGCCCGGAATAGCCGGCAGGCGACGGACTCTCGGCGCCCGCGCCCGCGGCACCGAACCGAGCAGTCCCCAGGTGTAGGGGTGTTGCGGGCGGTGGAAGACGTCGGCTTTCGGACCCTGCTCGACGGCCCGGCCGGCGTACATGACCAGGACCCGGTCGGCGAGCTGGGAGATGACCCCCATGTCGTGGGTGATCAGGATGATCGACGAGCCGTGGTCCCGGCGCAGCCGGCGGAGCAGGTCGAGCACCTGCGCCTGGGTGGTGACGTCGAGCGCGGTCGTGGGCTCGTCGGCGATGAGCAACGACGGGTTGTTCGCCAAGCCCATCGCAATGACCGCGCGCTGACGCATGCCGCCGGAGAACTGGTGCGGGTAGTCGTCCACCCGCCGCTGCGGGTCGGGGATGCCGACCTCCTCGAGCAGCTCCACCGCCCTGGCCCGGGCGGCCGACCGGGAGATCCGGGTGTGCGCTCCGAGCTGCTCGGCGATGTGCCAGCCGACGGTGTAGACCGGGGTCAGCGACGTCATCGGATCCTGGAAGATCATCGAGATGTCGCGCCCGCGCAGGCCCCGCAGCTCGTCATCGCTCATGGCCACGAGGTCCTGCCCGCGGAACAACGCCTGTCCTTCCACGGTGCAGTTGGGATCGCGGATCAGCTTGAGGATGCTCATCATCGACACGCTCTTGCCCGAGCCGGATTCGCCGACGACGCCGAGCACCTCCCCCTGGGCGAGGGTGAAAGACAACCCGTCGACGGCTCTGGCCGCACCACGCCGGCTGCGGAACGTCACCCGCAGATCGCGTACGTCGAGCAGCGGCTCAGACACGTCGTACCCGCGGGTCGAGCAACGCATAGACCATGTCGACGAGGGCGCTGGCCAGCACGACGAAGAAGGCTGCGTACAGCACCGTGCCGAGAATGACTGGTAGGTCGAGGTTCTGCAGCGCCTCGTAGGTCAGTCGCCCGACGCCAGGCAGCCCGAAGACCACCTCGGTGAGCAGGGCCGAACCGCCCACGAGGGCGCCGAAGTCCAGGCCGAACAGCGACACGATCGGAATCAGCGAACAGCGCAAGGCATGACGGACCAGGATGCGGCGCTCCGACACGCCTTTGGCCCTGGCGGTGCGGACGTAGTCCTCATCGAGGGCGCTCAGCATCTCCGAGCGCAGCACCCGGGCGTAGATCCCGGCGTACAGCGCGGCGAGCGTCAGCCACGGGAAGAGCAGGCGCAACGCCCACTGCGCCGGGTCGTCGGTCAGCCCGACGTAGCCGAGCGGCGGCACCCACGAGAAGACGCTGCCGTGCAGCCGGCTCTGCGTGAGCAGGTTGACGACTTCGCCGAGCCAGTAGACCGGCATGGACACCCCGACGACCCCGAGGAGCACGATGATCGGGTCGGCTGCCCGCCCGCGCCAGGCGGCCGCCGCAGTGCCCATGACGATGCCGACGACCATCCACAGCACCGCGGCGCCGAGGACGAGCGACAGCGTGATCGGCACGGCCTGGGTGATCTGCGGGATCACCTTGACTCCGCGGTTGACGAACGACGTGAGGTCACGGTCGATGAAGAGGTGGCGCATCATCAGCGCGTAGCGGATCGGCAACGGCCGGTCGAGCCCGAACTCATGCCGCACCTGCAACAGCGTCGCCTGGTCGGCGTTGCGGCCGGCGATCCGCGCCGCCGGGTCGACCCCGGGCGTCGCGAAGAAGATGAGGAACACCAAGACACTGATCGAGAACAGCACCAGCACCGCGGCGACGGAGCGGCGGACGGCGAAACCGAACATCAGCCGGCTCCCCTGAGCCGAGCCCGCGGATCGAGCGCTTCCCGTACGCCGTCGCCGAACAGGTTGAGCACGACGGCAGTGAGGGCAATCGCAATGCCGGGGGCCAGGGTGACAGCGGGCCGGGTGTAGAGGAGGCCCAGCCCGTCGTTGATGATCGTCCCCCAACTGGCCTGGGGTGGCTGGACGCCGACCGACAGAAACGACAGTGCCGACTCGGTGAGCATGGACAGCGCGGTCATCAGCGGCAGGAACACCACCACGGTGGGGAGCACGTTGGGCAGGATGTCCCGGCGCATGATGCGCAGGTCCGAGGCCCCCACCCCGACGCCGGCGGCGATGAACTCCTTCTCCTTCAGCGCCAGCACCTGACCGCGCAGCGGCCGCGCGACGTAGGGCACATAAATGACCGCGATGATCAGGATCGGCAGCCACAGGCTGCCGGCACCCACATGGACCGGCCCGATGGTGAGCCCGCTGGTGAGCAGGACGACTGACAGACAGATCGCCAGGAGGTAGACGGGAAAGGCCCAGACCACGTCGAGCAGCCGGGCGAGCACGGCATCGACGTAACCCCCGAAATAGCCGGCGAGGACCCCCAGCAGCGTGGCGAGCGCGCAGCACAGCAGCGCCGCTGCGAAGCCGATCAGCAGGCTGTTGCGGCCGCCGTAGAGCAATCTGGCCATCACGTCGCGGCCCTGGTTGTCCGCCCCGAGGAAGAAGTGCCGGGTGTCCCCCGTCGGTCCGATCGGCGTGACGCCGAGGCCGAGCCCGGTCGTGCTGGGGCGCAGCACCGGGACCGTCCGGCCGTTCAGCACGGTCGTGCCGGACACGTTGGAGGCGAACGGGTCGGTGTGCGCCACTGTCCCGGCGTACACGGGGGCGAGCAGGCACGCCAAGACCACGATCACCAGGACGACGGCCGAAGCCATCGCCCCGCGATTGCGGCGCAGCTGGCCGAACGCCGTGCGCCAAGGGCCGGCCGAGGCCTTGGCCGTGGTCTCGACCACCCCCCCTTGCGGGAGGTGGCCGAGACCGATCGTCAGCTCTGCCACCTCTGGGTCACTTGGTCCAGAGCTGGCTGACAAGCATGTAGAACTGCCGGCTGAACTGGTAATTGCCCACCCGCTTGGAGGTGAAGTCGATGAGCTTGGGTGTGAACAGCGGTGCCACCGGGGCCTGCGCCATGACGGCCCGATCGATCTGCGCCCACTTGGCGTTCGCCGCGTCGAGGCCGGTCTGCTCGGTCACCAGCGCGTCCTTGATCTGGGCGTCGATCGGCTTGTTGCAGAAGCCGGCGATGTTGATGCTCGAATCGCTGCCCGGGGTGAACGACGCACACGACTCGAGGACATTGAGGAAGTCCGAGGCAGCCGGGTAGTCCTGGTACCACGACGTCAGGCTGATCTGCACCTTGTTCTTGGTGTTCTGGATATAGGTGAACTGGATGTTGGCGGAGATCGGCTTCAGGGTCGCCTTGTAGCCCAGCGAGCTCAGCAGGCTCTGGACGTATTCCCCGATCGACTTGTTCACCTCGTCGTCCTGCACCACGATGCCGACCGCCTGCCCGGCCGTGCCCGATTCCTTGATGAGCTGCTTGGCCTTGTCGAGATCGGGCGCGGTCCAGGTCTTGCCGCCGCCCTTGGTGTACTGGCAGTCGTCCTCGTGCCCCGGGAAGCCGGGCGGCAGGAACGTGCACACCGGCTGCGCCAGCTTCTCGCCGCCGTAGAGCTTGACCGCGGCGTTGCGGTCGACCGCGAAGTTGATGGCCTGGCGCACCTTGACGTTGTTGAACGGTGCGAGGTTGGTGTTCATCGCCAGATACCAGAAAGCCGTCAGCGGGTTGATGTGCGCCTGGGCGGCATATTTGGTGCCGATCTCGTTGAGGCGGTCGGCCGGCGGCGGATCGTAGACCCAGTCGGCCTGACCGTTCTCGACGGCGGTCACGCCCGCCTCCACGGTGAGCCCGAAGGTCTCGTCGATCGTGTCGGAATACCCCTGCGGCTGCGCGTCGTGCGACCACTCCTTGAAGTTCGGGTTGCGCACGAGCTTCAGCGCCCGGTTCGGGTCGTAGGAGGCCGCCATGTAGGGCCCGGTCGTCGGAATCGGCACGTTGCCGGCGTCCTTGGCCGGCGCGCTCGCCGGCAGCACGGCCGCGTGCGGCACCGACAGCTTGTAGGGCAATTCTGGGTCGGGAGCGACCAGGTGCATGACGATCTCGTTCTTGGCCGGGTCCACCACAACGCCCTTGGACAGGTCGCAGCCGGCGGGGGCCTTCAGGCAGGCGGCCGCGCCAATAATGCCGTTGTAGAACGTCCCGGCGGTCGGGCTCGACACCGTGAAGATGCGCTTGAACGACGCAGCGACGTCCTGCACGGTGACGTCCTTGCCGTCGGAGAACTTGATGCCCTTGCGCAGGACGAACGTGTAGGTCTTCCCGCCGTCACTGACGGTCGGCAGCGTCTCGGCGAGGTCCGGCACGACCGTGAACGACGCGTCCCCATTGACCTTCTTGAAGGCCAGCAACCCGTCGTACATCGCCTGGTAGAGCTGCCAATACTGCAGGGTGTAATTGACCTTCGGGTCGAGCGTGCCCGCCGCAGATTTCGCGACGAGCCGCAGCGCGCCGCCCTTGTGCTGCTCCTGGAAGCCGACGCTGGAGGCGCTCTTGGTGCTGTTGTCAGCCGCAACCTTGGGGTTCGCGGTGTTCGTTGAGCAGGCCGCGGCGGCGCCGAGGCCGAGCAGTGCGACACCGGTGCTGAGCCGGGGAATGCGGCGGGTCATCGAGGAGCCCTTCGAAAGACGGGTCAGTGGGCGGGTACGGCGGGCCGGACATCGCAGGTGTCGAGGAATTCCCCCACCACCTGCAGGTAACGCTCCTGCTCCTCCACGTGCGGCAGGTGACTCGAGTCCTCGAAGACTTCCCAGCGCACATCCGGGATGTGGTCGGCGAAGGGTTGGACGCAGGCTGTGGTCGCCTCGTCGTAACGACCGTTGATCACAAGCGTTGGCGCGGCAATCGCGCGCAGCCGGTCGATGACGGACCACGACTTCAGCGTGCCGACGACGTGGAACTCGCTCGGT
Source organism: Frankiales bacterium (assembly GCA_043721555.1). GTDB lineage: Bacteria > Actinomycetota > Actinomycetes > Mycobacteriales > SCTD01 > JAYSQK01. The sequence continues at coordinate 8,720 of JAYSQK010000044.1, read as the reverse complement.
CCGTTCATCGTGTGATAGACGGTCGGGTCCTGCTCCAGGCCGGCGAAACTGGCTACGACCTCCGGCGGGTTGGGCACGACGCGGCAGACATGCCGGTCGTAGAAGACCTTCATGGCCGCAAGGTAATCCGGCGAGTCCGTGCTGCCGGCCTTCTCGTGCTGCAGCAGAGCGGCCTGCACCTGCGCCGGCAACTCTTCGCGCAGCCGGTTGGCCTCGGCGAGCCACAGCTCCATCGAGGCCGGCGAGTTGGCGATCACCAGGGAGCGCAGCCCGGCCGGCCTTCGAATCGCGTGCTCGGCGGCCAACATCCCGCCCCACGACTGCCCCAGCAGTGCGTACGACGAGGCGATGCCGAGCCCGTCCAGCAGATTGTCGAGCTCGTCGAGAAACAGTGACACGGTCCAGAAGTCGGCGCCCTGGTCGGGCAGGTGCGTCGATCGCCCGCAACCGAGCTGGTCGTAGTGAATGACGGCCCGCCCCTGTCCGGCGATGCCGGCGATCCGCAACGTGTAGTCGTGCGGTACGCCGGGGCCGCCGTGCAGCACGACCAGCGGCGCCCGGCCGGCCGCGAGAGTGGCGTCGAGATCTCCGGTGACCCGGAACCAGGTCTCCCAGCTGCCGAAATCGAGCGTGCCCTGACGGGACGGTTCGAGGATGGGCACGGCGCCTCCCTGCGGTTGGGTCGTGGACGTCTGCGGTATGGGGGCTGAGACTGCCACCGCAATGGTCCTCTGGGAAGGCCTTATAGGTAACGGCTTGATGTCGTGACCGCGCAAGCCACGATCGTGGTGCACGCTGCATCCCATGACTCCCGAGACCGAGGCGCCGAGCTTGGAGCGGGGCCGTCGTGCACTCGGTCCCCTCCGCGTCCCTACCGCGGTGGAGGAGGTGGTGGACCGGCTGCTCACCGCCCTCGCCCTGGGGGAGTTCGTCCCCGGAGAGCGGCTCCCGGCCGAGCGCGAGATGGCCCGACTGCTCGGGGTCAGCCGCAACACTGTGCACGAGGCGCTGGCCCGGCTGCGGGCGGCCGAGGTGGTCGAGGTCCGGCGTGGCCGGTCCGGTGGGTCGTTCGTTCAGGAGAGTTGGAAGCAGATCTCGGCCCAGGCCGTCGGACGCACCCTTGTCCCGCGACGCTCGGAGCTCGAACAGCTGTGTGACCTGCGCTGTCGCTACGAGGAAGTGGTCGCGCGGACCGCTGCGGAGCGACGGACGAGCTCGCAGGCACGCGCGCTACGGGTGCGTCTCGCGGCCTTTGCCGACGCCCGGTCCCCGGAGCAGGAGCACGCGGCGGACCGAGACATTCACGAGGCGGTGCTGCTCGCCACCCGCAATCCCCAGATGGCGCAACTCAGTCACGACCTGCTCGCGCGGGTCGCCCTCGGCCTGCCGATCGAGCCGTACGACCGACGGGTCTTTCGTCGGGCACTCGCCGAGCACACCGCCCTCGTCACAGCGATTGTCGACGGTCGGGCTGACGACGCCGGCACACTCGCCCGGGAGCACTTCTCGATGTCCACCCGGACGTTGCGATCGGTCATGTCGCGCGGCGAGCGGGAGCCTCCGGTCCCGTGAAGCCGCATCGGCGCTTCAGAAGCTGGTGATGACCGCGATGCCCGGTGCCCGTCCCACCGTCACGAGCGCATCGCCTGCCTGGTCCAGCGTCAACTCCCGGGTGACGAGCAACTCCGGACGCAGGCGGCCCGAGCCGATCAGGTCGAGCAACGCCGGGTAGGCGTGCGCGGCCAGGCCGTGACTGCCGAGCAGCTCGAGCTCACTCGCGACGACGCGCTCCATCGGCACAACCGGACGGCCCTGGGACGGCGGGAGCAGACCCACCTGGACGTGCCGACCGCGTGGCCGCAGTGACAGCACCGAGCCGATGCAGGTGGCTGCGCTGCCGAAGGTGTCGAGCGACAGGTGGGCGCCACCACCGGTCAGCGCGCGCACCGTATCGGGCACGTCGTGGACCAGCCCGTCGACGGTCGCCGCGCCGAGTGACGCAGCCAACGCGAGCGCCCCGTCGCTGATGTCGACCGCCACCACCTGTGCACCGAAGGCGACCGCGATCTGCACCGCAGCGAGCCCGACGCCGCCGCAGCCGTGCACGGCGACCCACTCCCCGCTCCGCACCCGGCCCTGCTGGACGACGGCCCGGAACGCCGTGGCGTAGCGGCAGCCGAGCGAGGCTGCGGTCGCGAAGCTCATCGCGTCCGGCAGCGCCACCAGATTGACGTCGGCGGCCTCGAGCGACACGAACTCGGCGAATGAGCCCCAGTGGGTGAAGCCCGGTTGGGTCTGCGCGGCGCAGACCTGCCCGTCACCGTCGGCACACTGGGCACATCGCCCGCAGGCACAGACGAACGGCACAGTCACCCGGTCGCCGACCCCGAACCGCTGCACCGCCGGCCCGACCGCCTCAACCGTGCCGGCGAGTTCGTGCCCGGGCACGTGCGGCAGTGAGATATCGGGGTCGTGCCCCTGCCAGCCGTGCCAGTCGCTCCGGCACACCCCGGACGCCCCGACACGTACGACGACGCCGGCGGTGGACGGCTCCGGCGAGGGGACCTCGCGCACGACGAGAGGACCGCCGAACGCGTCGTACTGCAGGGCTCGCATGGAACCCTGGCCGTCAGGGGATCAGCAGCGCGAGCGTCTCGGCGACGCAGACGGGCTTGTCGAGCCCCTCGGCCTCGACCTCGACCTTCTGGGTGATCATGAAACCGAGGGCGTGGTCGGCCACGTCGGTCAGGGTCGCCCAAGCCCGCACGCGCGTCCCGACCGGCAGCGGTGTCGGGAAGCGCACCTTGTTGGTCCCGTAGTTGATGGCAGCCGAGAAATCACCTCGCGGCATCAGCGGCGTTGCCAGGTGCGGGATCAACGACAAACTCAGATACCCGTGCCCGATCGGGCCGCCGAACGGCCCGGCCGCGGCCCGCTCGGGATCAACGTGGATCCACTGGTGGTCCTCGGTCGCGTCGGCGAACAGGTTGATCCGGGCCTGGTCGACCTGCAGCCAGTCACTGGGGCCGTTGCGCTGCCCGATGAGTGCCTTAAGGTCGTCTGCCTGTGCCACGGGGCTCCCCTGTCGTCGACGGAGCGACGACGCTACCGGGCCTCAGGCCGCACGCAGCGCCCAGCCACGGTCACGGACGTTGCGGAACAGGTCCATCCCGGTCTTGGTCCGGAGTCGGCACAGCTGCACATCGACCCGCCGCGACGGCGTCGTGTCACCCCAGCAGATCCAGTGCAGCTGGTCGCGGCTCCACACCTTGCGGGGGGCGGCGAGAAACAGCGCGAGCAATTCCACCTGGCGCGGCGACAACTCGACCGGCTGGTCGTCACGGGTGACGACGTAGCGACCGAGATCGACGTGCAACGAGCCGACCGACAACGGTTCGTCGATCGCGATCCCCTGATCCGCTGCGCGGGACGCGAAGTCGCTGGTCGCGGCCACCGAGCGCAGGTGGGCGCGGGTGGGGCTGGTGCGGTCAACCGATGCAGGGGTGGCCATGGGGTCCTCCGGGGTGTCCGTGGTCGTACGGTCACGCTAGGTGTGCTTCGTTTCCCGTAGGCGAACCCTGTGTTTCCGGCTCGTTCACACCTGTTAACAGCCCTGGCAACGCCCGGGCGGCTCAGCGACGCCGGCGGCGGGGGCTGCGGCGCGGCGCCGTCCCGAACAGGTCCCGGGTGATCTCCCGGCCGGCCGCACTCGCCGCCGATCGGGCAAAGCTGCGAAAGACACTGGAGCCGAGCATGCCGGCGAGCATCCCCCCGACGCCGGCCGCCGCCTCGCCACCGTGGCCGCCACCGTCGGCCTGCTGCTCGGGCTGCTGCTGCCGTTCTTGCTCCGCTGCAGGCGCGACCTTGGCGAGTAACTTCTCGTACGCCGAGTCACGGTCGACCGGCGTTCCGTACTCCGCCTGCAGGGGGCTGGCCGTCACCAGCTGCTGCTGGGCCGCTGGGTCGAGCTGGGCCATCAGCGAGGCCGGGGGCCGCATCCGGGTCCACGCCACGGGGGTCGGCGCGCCGTTCTCGGACAGGATCGTGATGACGGCCTCGCCGATCCCGAGGGTCGTGAGCAGCTCCCCCAGATCGGGGTAGAGCTCGCTCTTGGGGAACGTCCCGACGGTCGCCTTGAGCGCCTTGGCATCGTCGGGGGTGAATGCGCGCAGGGCGTGCTGCACCCGGTTGCCGAGCTGGGCGAGCACCTCGGACGGCACGTCCTTCGGTGTCTGGGTGACGAAAAAGACCCCCACCCCCTTGGACCGGATGAGCCGCACGGTCTGCGCGACGGCGTCGAGGAAGGCCTTGCTCGCGCCGTTGAACAGCAGGTGCGCCTCGTCGAAGAAAAAGACCAGCTTGGGCTTGTCGACATCGCCCATCTCGGGCAGGTCGTGGAACAGGTCGGCCAGCAGCCACATCAGGAAGGTCGAAAACAGTTGCGGCCGGTCCTGGAGCCCCTGCAGCTCCATGATCGTCAGGATGCCCTTGCCGTCCGGCGTGGTGCGGAGCAGTTCGTGGCTGTCGAACTCCGGCTCGCCGAAGAACACGTCGCCGCCCTGGTCCTCCAGGCCGATGAGCTCGCGCAGGATGACTCCAGCCGTCGCCGCGGACAGGCCACCGAGCTGGTCGAGCTCACCCTTGCCCTCATCGCTGGTGAGGTGGCTGATGACCGCGCGCAGGTCCTTGAGGTCCAGCAGCGGCAGGCCGGCCTTGTCGGCGTAATGGAAGACCAGCCCGAGGCTGCTCTCCTGCGTCTCGTTCAGGCCCAGCACCTTGCTGAGCAGCACCGGGCCGAACGAGGTCATCGTGGCCCGCACCGGCACGCCGGTGCCGCCCTGTCCCCCGAGGTTGAGGAACTCGGCCGGGAAGCCCTTCGGTGCCCAGTCGGTCGCTGTCTCCGTCGCCCGCTTGGTGATCCGGTCACTCGGCGTCCCGGGGGCCGCCATCCCCGACACGTCGCCTTTGATGTCGGCCAGAAAGACCGGCACACCCGCCTCGGAGAGTTGCTCGGCCATCAACTGCAGCGTCTTGGTCTTGCCGGTGCCGGTCGCCCCGGCGACGAGCCCGTGCCGGTTCAGCATCGACAGCGGCACCCGAATCCGCGCCGCGGGATGCGCCTCGCCGTCGAGCACCAGGGCGCCCAGCTCCAGCGCCGGCCCGTCGAAGGCGTAGGCCTTGCCCAGTGCGTCCGCGGCTTCGCTCATGACCAGCTCCCGTCGTACGGCGTGAGGCCCGACGGTAGTGCCCCCACGTAGGCTGACCCGGTGAATGACCGCCTGGTGTGGATCGACTGCGAGATGACCGGCCTCGAACTGGGCTCGGACCTGCTCATCGAGGTCGCCGCCCTGGTCACCGACGCCGAGCTCAACGTGCTCGGTGACGGCATCGACATCGTGATCGGCGCGACCGCCGAGCAACTCGAACGGATGCCGGAGGTCGTCCGCGAGATGCACGCCAGCTCCGGCCTCACCGAGCAGGTGCTCGCCTCCACGGTGACCCTCGCGCAGGCCGAGGAGCAGGTGCTGGCGTTCCTGCGTGGGCAGGGCATCGAGCCGCGCAAGGCGCCGCTGTGCGGCAACTCCATCGCGACCGATCGGGGCTTCCTGGCCCGCGACATGGCCGAGCTCGATGGCTTCCTGCACTACCGGATGATCGACGTCAGCTCGATCAAGGAGCTGGCCCGGCGCTGGTATCCCCGGGCCTACTTCAACAGCCCCAAGAAGGCCGGCGGCCACCGGGCGCTCGCGGACATCCTGGAGTCCGTACAGGAGCTGCGCTACTACCGATCGACGGTGTTCGTGCCGCAGCCCGGGCCGACTTCGGAGCAGGCGCAAGCGGTGACCGCGGCGCTCGGGTAGCATCCGCTGCCGCACCTTGGTGGGTGTAGCTCAGCTGGCAGAGCACCGGGTTGTGGTCCCGGTTGTCGCGGGTTCGACCCCCGTCACTCACCCCAGGAAACATCGCTGCAGCTGGCCTCGTCAGATGCTGACGATGACCTTGCCTCGCACATGGCCGTCCGGCAGGTACCGGCTGGCTGCGGGGACGTTGGTGGGCTGGTACGTCCGGTCGATCACGGGTGTGACCTGGCCGGGCTCGCTGCCGGTGATCACCAGCGTGCCGCGGGTGGTGAGGGCCCCGCGCAACTGTGTCAGCGGACCACGCGCAGGCGCGGCGCAGCGTTGTTCCGCCACCCGTGCAAACATTGAGTGAGGGGTAGGCGCCGGACGACCGATCGCAGTAGCGTCAAAGCCCCATCCAGGCCTCGTCGGACACCTCGGCGGTCGGTCCGCCCTCGTGTCCCTCGCGGCGACCCGAGGAGGTCCCGGACATGCAACAATTGGCTGACAAGATCGCCCTGATCACCGGCGGCGAGAGCGGCATCGGGCTCGCGTCGGCGCGGCTCTTCGTCACCGAGGGCGCCAAGGTGCACCTGGTCGGCATCGACGAGGCCGCCTTGAAGCAGGCGGTGGCGGAGCTCGGTCCCGACAACGCCAGCAGTTCCACCGCGGACGTCACCGATGAGCAGGCGGTCCACGCCGCGGTGGAGCAAGGTTACGGGCGCTACGGACAACTCGACGTGCTGTTCAGTAACGCGGGCATCAGCGGCGCGATCAGCAAGCTCGTCGACTACCCGAGCGACGTGTTCCACCGCACCCTCTCGGTCCACATCGGCGGCGCCTTCCACGTGCTCAAGCACGGCCTCCCGCGGCTCAGTGACGGGGGCAGCGTCATCATCACCTCGAGCGTCGTCGGCCTCATGGGCTTCGCCGACCTGTCCGGCTACATCGCCGCCAAGCACGGCCAGGTCGGGCTCATGCGGGCGGCTGCGAAGGAGGTCGCCGGACGGCGCATCCGCGTGAACACCCTGCACCCCGGGCCCACCTCGACCCAGTTCCAGGACGCCATCGAGATGACGGTGACCGGCCAGCCGCAGGCCGACGCCGCCGCCATCTTCGATAGCCTGCTCCCGCTCGGGCGGCACACCACCCCGCACGAGATCGCTCAGGCGGCGCTCTATCTGGCCTCGGACGCCAGTGCCATGGTCACCTCGACGACGTTCTCCATCGACGCCGGCTTGAAGGGTTGACGAAACTGGCCGGTCTGAGCGTGGCCGGCGAAGGTCCCGGGGTGATCACAGCCGACGGTTGCGCGGTCGAGGTGTACCGGCTGCAGCAGGAGGCCCCCGAGGCCTCGATGCTCGCCCAACTCGTGCCGGCCGGCGGCAGCGTGCTCGACCTGGGTGCCGGCACCGGCCGGCTCGCACACGCGCTGCGGGATCTGGGGCTGGGCGTGACGGCCGTCGACGAGAGCGCCGCGATGCTGGCCCAGATCGGGCCCGGTGTCACCCTCGTCCGGAGCAACATCGAAGGTCTGCGCCTCGGCACCCGCTACGACCTCGTGCTGCTCGCCTCGCATCTGATCAACACCGACGACGACGAACTGCGACGGGGCCTGCTCGACGCCTGCCGTCGGCACGTCGCGGACACCGGCGCGGTCGTCGTGCAACGGCACCCGCCGTCCTGGTTCGACCAGGTGGCTGCCACGTCCGGGGCCCACCCGCCGTCGAGTGGGCTGGGCATCTCGTTGCGAGACGTGTCGCGGCCGCGAGCCGATGTGGTCGCCGCAACCGCTGTGTATGAAAGCGGTGACCGGCGCTGGACGCACCGCTTCGTGGCCCGGCGGCTGGACGACCCCGCGACCGATGAAGCCCTGGCGGGCAGTGGACTTCGCCGCACCAGCTACCTCGATGAGCAACGCAGCTGGGCGGTCGCGCAGCCATACTCGGGCTAGCCTGCCGGGGTGCTCATCGTCATCGCCGGATTACCCGGCTCGGGCCCGAGCAGGCCGACGTCGTGCATCTGAACTATCCGGAGGTCGGCGCCACCGCCGGAACCCTGCCGGCCGGCTACGCCCTGGTACGACGTACCGCCGAGTTGGGACACGGGCAGCAGACCTTCGACACGGCAGCGGAACGCCTGATGAGCTGGGACATGCACCGGCGAGCCGGATTGCGCGTCGAGGCAGCGGCCGGGCGGGCCGTTGTTGGCGTTGACGTGCGGGTGGTGCTGTCCGTCGGGCCGCTCAGGTTTCCCGCACCCTGCCGGGTGGTGCGCGTCGTCGACGAACCCCGGGCCCGCGGCTTCGCCTACGGCACGCTGACCGGCCACCCGGAGATGGGTGAGGAGTCGTTCGTCGTGCGGCTGGACGACCAGGACCGGGTCACCCTGTCGATCGTGGCGTTCTCCCGCCCGGCCCGATGGTGGTCCCGCCTCGGTGCGCCGGTCAGCCGGCTCGTCCAACGCCGCGTGACCGAGCGCTACCTCACCGCGCTGGCATCCAGGTAGAGCTCAGCCGGCGTAGTAGTGCGCCGCGACCTTGGCGGCGGTCAGCACCGTCGGATAGACAGCCACATCGGCGATGTTGCCGGCAAAGAAGAAACTCGTGGGGATACCAGTCCAGCCGTTCAGGTTGTCGCAACCCGCGTGCAGGTAGCCGACATAGCTCTGCACGCCGGTGTTCGCTTGACTCGCCTTGAGGACACCGTCGACGTAGATCGACATGGCCGTGGTCGCGCCGACCGTCCCGACGACGTGGTGCCACTGTCCGTCGTTGTAGGCGGCCGTCGTGCTGACGGTCTGGACGCTACCTGGGTAGACGCCCCAGTAGAGGGTGCCGGCGTTGGTCATGTAGATGTGCCGGTCGTAGTTTCCGCTGTT
>JAYSQK010000043.1:0-3311 GCA_043721555.1 Frankiales bacterium | reverse complement strand
CTGGAGGCCGCCGTGCAGGTCTTCCACGTCCGGGGCGGCCGGATCCGCGGCCAGCACGGCTACGTCGTCGACAAGGTCGAGGACCTCACGACCGGCGAGCTGGTCGGGCAGTTCCTCGCGCAGGTGTACGGCGACGACCCCGACGCCGAGGAGGTGGACGACCCCGATGTCGACCGCCGGATGGCGCCGGGCGCTGGGGTGACCGTGGGCAGCGACACCGCCGACGTGCCACGGGAGGTGCTCGTGCCGGCGCTGCCGCCGGACGCCGAGGCGATCACCGGCTGGCTGTGCAACCTGCGCGGCACGAACGTCGAGCTGCGGGTGCCCCAGCGGGGCGACAAGAAAGCCCTCATGGAGACTGTCGAGCGCAACGCCGCGCAGGCCTTCGCGCTGCACAAGACGAAACGGGCGAGTGACCTCACGGCCCGCAGCAAGGCGCTGTCGGAGCTGCAGGAGGCCCTCGAGCTCGGCGAGGCGCCGCTGCGGATCGAGTGCTTCGACATCTCGAACCTGCAGGGCACGTCGGTGGTCGCCAGCATGGTCGTGTTCGAGGACGGGCTGGCCCGCAAGTCGGAGTACCGCCGGTTCGCCGTACGCGGGGGGCAGGACGACACGGCCTCGATGCACGAGGTGCTGACCCGGCGCTTCGCCAGGCACCTCGCCGAGCAGGCACTGGCGGTCGATGCGCCGGCGCTGGACGCGACGACCGGGCGACCCCGACGGTTCGCCTACCCGCCGCAGCTGGTCGTCGTCGACGGCGGGCAGCCGCAGGTGGCGGCCGCCCAGCGGGCCCTCGACGAGCTCGGCGTCACCGACGTCGCGCTGTGTGGGCTGGCCAAGCGGCTCGAGGAGGTCTGGTTGCCGGGCGAGGACGAGCCGGTGATCCTGCCCCGGACGAGTGAGGGGCTGTACCTGCTGCAGCGGGTCCGGGACGAGGCGCACCGGTTCGCGATCGCCTACCACCGGCAGAAGCGATCGAAGGCGATGACCTCGAGCGCGCTCGAGGGCGTCGCCGGGTTGGGGGAGACGCGCCGGACGGCGCTGCTGCGACACTTCGGCTCGCTCAAGCGGCTGCGGGCCGCGAGCGTCGATGAGGTGATGGAGGTGCCAGGGGTGGGACGGCAGACAGCGCAGGCCGTGGTCGCCGCGCTGGCCACCCCGGCCGGCACCGAGGTCGCGCCGGCCTTCGACCCGGCGACCGGTGAGGTGCTCGCGTGACGGCCGGCGCGCTGGAGTTGGTCGTCGTCACCGGGATGTCCGGTGCCGGCCGCTCGACCGCCGCGAAGAGCCTGGAGGACCTCGGCTGGTTCGTCGTCGACAATCTCCCGCCGTCCCTGCTCGGCACGATGGTCGAGCTCGGCTCACGGTCCCAGGGGTCGGTCAGCCGGATCGCGGTCGTCGCGGTGATCCGGTCGCGGGAGTTCGCCACCGACCTGCAGGCCGCCTTGGCGGAGGCCCGGCAGCGCGGGATCCGCCCGCGAATGCTGTTCCTGGAGGCCTCCGACGACGCGCTCGTACGCCGGTTCGACGGGGTCCGCCGGCCGCATCCCCTGCAGGGCGACGGCCGGGTGGTGCAGGGCATCGAGCGCGAACGCGCGCTGCTGCTCGACCTGCGGGGCGAGGCCGACCTGGTGCTCGACACCAGCGTGTTGAACGTCCACGAACTGCGCAGCCGGGTGGCGGGCGCGTTCGGGCCGGACGAGGCCGGCGCCCCCCTGCAGCTGACGATCATGAGCTTCGGCTACAAGTACGGCCTGCCCGTCGACGCCGACCTCGTCGTGGACTGTCGCTTCCTGCCCAACCCGCACTGGGTGCCGGAGCTGCGGCCGAAGACCGGCCAGGATGACGCCGTCCGCGACTACGTGCTGGCGCAGGACGGTGCTCAAGCGTTCCTGACCAGCTACGAGGGGCTGGTCCGGCTGCTCGCCGGCGGCTACGTGCGGGAGGGCAAGCGCTACGTCCTGCTGGGCGTCGGCTGCACCGGCGGCAAGCACCGGAGCGTGGCGATGGTCGAGCAGCTCGCGGCCCGGCTCGACGGCGCCGGCATCACCGTGCAGGTGGCGCACCGGGATCTCGGGCGCGAGTGAGCGGGCCTCGGGTCGTTGCGCTCGGCGGCGGGCACGGGCTGGCCGCCTCGCTGACCGCGCTGACGCAGGTCACGACCGAGCTGACGGCGATCGTGACGGTGGCCGACGACGGTGGTTCCAGTGGCCGGCTGCGCGCCGAGCTCGATGCCGTGCCGCCGGGCGACCTGCGGATGGCCCTGGCTGCCCTGGCCGGCGACGACGCCTGGTCGAAGACCTGGCAGGAGCTGCTCCAGCACCGCTTCGCCGGCAGTGGTCCGCTGGGGGGGCACGCCGTCGGCAACCTGCTGTTAGCGGGACTGGCCCAGACGACCAGCGGCATCGTCGAGGCGCTCGACATCGTCGGACGGCTCGTCGGTGCGCGCGGCCGGGTCCTGCCGGCCAGTTGTACGCCGCTGGTGGTCGTCGCCGAGGTCGTCGGGCTCGACCCGGCCGATCCCACTGCGCTGCGGGAGGTCGTCGGCCAGGTCGCCGTCGCGACGACCCCCGGCTCGGTCTGCGCGGTGCACCTGCGCCCGGCCGAGCCGGCGGCCTGCGCCGAGGCGGTCCAGGCCGTGCTGGCTGCCGACTTCGTCGTCCTCGGGCCCGGCTCGTGGTTCACCAGCGTGCTCACCCACCTGCTGGTCCCGGACCTGCGGGCCGCCCTCGAACAGACCGCGGCCACCCGGATCGTCGCGCTCAACCTGGCCGAGCAGCCCGGTGAGACCGACGGGTTCTCGCCCGAGGCCCACCTTGACGTGCTCGCGGCGCACGCGCCGAAGCTGCAGCTCGATGTCGTCCTCGCCGATCGCGACGCGGTGCTGGACGCCCGTGGTCTGATGACGGCGGTGGAATCGGCAGGGGGGCGGTTGGTGCTCGCGCCGGTCTCCCGGGACGACGGCACGCCGCGGCACGATCCAGTGCGCCTTGCCGCGGCCTACCGGCAGGTCATGGCCGACCAGCGCAACGAGGAGGGACCACCATGGCGATGACCGCCGCGGTCAAGGACGAGTTGTCCAGGCTGACCGTCACGAGGCCGTGCTGTCGCAAGGCCGAGATGGCCGCACTGTTGCGCTTTGCCGGCGGGCTGCATCTGGTGGCCGGCAAGGTCGTCATCGAGGCCGACGTCGACGCCGGGAGCACCGCGCGGCGGTTGCGCAAGGAGGTCGCGGAGGTCTATGGCCATGCCAGCGACGTGCACGTGGTGGCGGCCGGTGGCCTGCGCAAAGGCAACCGGTGGATCGTGCG
>JAYSQK010000042.1:0-2112 GCA_043721555.1 Frankiales bacterium | reverse complement strand
TCACCGCGCTCGGCTACGTGCCGTACAACGAGCGCGTACGACGGCATGTCGATGGCGGCCACACCGACCCGAAGTAGCGGCTGTGCCCTGTCCTGTCGCGCAGTTGCCACCGACTCCGCAGGATGCTGGCGTCCGTTGGTCTGCAGGGTGAGCCGGTGCTGTTGACCGGGGCCAGGGCCAGTCGTGGCTGGTCGGCCAGGTGGCCCTCAAGCCACTCGGCATGCCGCTCCGGCTGCTTCACAGTGGCGCAGTGAGCTCCAGATGGACGCCGTCCGGGTCGTCAAAAGAAAGTATTGCGATGCCGAAGCCGGTGAGTTCGCGGACATCGCCGTGCGGCACACCCCGTTCTTGCAACCGAGCCGCGGCCTCGTCGAGGTCGCTCCTGGCGGCGACGGAAAAGCTGAGGTGGTCGAGACCTACCCGCACCGAGTCGAAACGGTCCGTGCGCTCAGCCACTGGGCGGAGTCCGAACAACATGCCGTTGGTCTGGAAGACCACCCCACCATAAAGCTGTTCGGGGTCGTCGCGGACGGCCGGATCATCGGGACTTCCAGGCGACTCGGCTGCCACCCCGAAGCCGAGCACGTCGGCGTAGAACGCCCGCGAGCGCTCCAGGTTTGTCACCGTAAGCCTCACGTGGTGCAGCCCCGTCGTCGTGATTAAACCCATCACAAGCTCCTTTTGGAACCGGAGGCGTGGCGATCACGCCGGACGTTCGAGAAGATGCTAATCACCTCGCACTGGGCACGCTTCATCTGGTGGACGCGGATGAAGGCCAGCAGCAACAGTCGGCGCAGGCCACTACCGGACGGTTGAGCAATGGGCGGATGGTCAAGCCGTTACTAGGCAGGAGCGCGAGGTGGGTCTCGCTGCCCGACCTGGTTGGTTCAATGACGACATGCCTCTTTCACTGCAAGGGCTTCGCACAGTGATCTACCCAGCGCCCGAGCTTGCCGCGGCCATGGCGTGGTGGACGAACGCGCTCGGTGTCGAACCCTATTTCGCTGAGCCGTTCTACGTCGGCTACAACATCGCCGGGTATGAGCTCGGGCTGCTCCCGGACGGCAATCCGGCCGAGGGCGCGCTCACGTACTGGGGCGTTGATGACGTGACCGAGGCGGTCCGTCTCGCACTGGCGGAAGGAGCCGTCGAGCACACCCCGGTCAGCGAGGTCGGCGGCGGAATTGTCACCGCGACGGTGCTCACCCCGCATGGCGCGGTGCTCGGACTGATCTTCAACCCGAACTTCGGCAAGCCCTGAGCCACTCGCGTCACCGCTGCAGGGAGACGAGACGCTCGAGCGTCCGGGGTGGCGCCCGGCACCTCCCGCTTGGGTGACTGACCCTGGAGCTCGACGGCTGACGGCGCGGAACGCAGTCTGAGCCCGGTTCTTGACCGTAGGGTCGTGAACCACGAGAACACGTCGCCCGCGCAGCTGGCGGAGGCGACCGGCGTTGCCAAGGGCAGCCTTACAACGCCTTCAACAGCAAGCGGGAGCTGTTCGACCGTGCCCTCACCCGCTATGACCAGCAGGTGTCCGAGCTCGCGCAGGATCTGCTTGCTCGCCCCGGAAGTACCCGGGAGTGCATCAGCTCGGCCCTACGAATCACCGTCGACGCCGATCTCGCCCAACCGTTGCGGCGGGGGTGCCTGGTGGGCAACACCGCGGTAGAGCTCGCGGGGCATGACCCCGAGATCAAGCGGACGATCCGCACCATGCAGGATCGCCTGATCGCCGCGCTCACGGCCCGGATCGAGCAGGGCCAACGCGACGGTGATGTCGCTCGTGACATCGACGCGCTGGCATTTGCGGAGTTCCTGGCCAACACGCTCGCCGGGCTGCGCGTCATGGCCATCACCGCCGACGCACCCACGCTGCACCGCATCATCGACTCGGCACTCGCCACCCTTCTCTGATCGCGACCGCCTCGGCGGCCGTCTTGCTATGCCCCAGTTTTTGTTCTCTAGTTCCAGAAAGGCAGAGTTATGGATCTTCAGCTGCAAGGAAAGACAGCGGTAGTGACCGGCGCGAGCCGCGGCATCGGGTTGGCCGCCGCCCAGGCGCTCGCACACGAGGGCGTCCGCGTGGTCGGCGCCGCGCGCACGATCACT
>JAYSQK010000041.1:0-5031 GCA_043721555.1 Frankiales bacterium | reverse complement strand
GTGTCGGTCGACGGGATCGTCGGGCCGGAGACCTACGCCGCGCTGCAAGCCGCCCGGCTCACCCTCGGCGACCGGTTGCTGTCGCTGTCCGGCCGGATGTTCGTCGGTGACGACGTCTCGATGCTCCAGGACCGGCTGCTCGAGCTGGGCTTCGACGCCGGCCGGATCGACGGGGTCTTCGGGGTCCGGACCGAGCGCGCCCTGAGGGACCTGCAGCGGGAGTACGGCCTGCGTAGCGACGGGGTGTGCGGTCCGGCGACGCTGCGCGCCCTCAAACAGCTCGGCCGGCTCGTCACCGGCGGCCGCCCGCATGCGCTGCGCGAGACCGAGGTGCTGCACCGCTCGGGGTCCGCCCTGCCGGGCAAGACCGTCGTCATCGACCCCGGGCACGGTGGCACCGAGCGCGGGGCCAGCGCACACGGGCTCGACGAGGCCGACGTCGTGCTCGACCTCGCCGCCCGGCTCGAAGGCCGGCTCGCGGTCGTCGGCGTGCGCGCCCTGCTCACCCGGTTGGCCGACACCTGCCCCAACGACGCGGCGCGGGCCGATTTCGCCAACACCGCCGGCGCCGACCTGGTGATCAGCCTGCATGTGGACCGGGCCGCCTCGCCGCTCGCGCAGGGCGTTGCGGCCTACCACTTCGGCACCGGGACGGGGACGACCTCGACGGTCGGCGAGCAGCTTGCCTCGCTCGTCCAGCGCGAAGTCGTCGCACGCACCGACCTGGTCGACTGCCGGGTGCACGCCAAGACCTGGGACCTGCTGCGGCTGACCCGGATGCCCACGGTCCGGCTCGAGCTCGGCCATCTCAGCAACCCCGGTGACGCCGCCCGGCTGGCCGATCCGGGGTTTCGCGACACGGTCGCGGAGGCGCTGCTCGTGGCGATCCAGCGGCTCTACCTGCCACCCGACCTCGACCCGCCGACCGGGGCGCTGCGGCTGCCGGACCTCGCCCGCCTCTAATCCGCGCTGCGGCTCAAACCGGGCGCAACACCGGATCGGGGGACATCGAGCCGAGCAGCCGCTCCAGGGCCACTTCGACGTCCTCCCGCCAGGAGACCGCAGTCTTCAACTCGAGCCGCAGCCGGGGATAGCGGTGGTGTGGCCGGACCGTCTTGAAGCCGACCGCCAGCAGGTGCTCGGCCGGCAGGACGCAGGTCGGGCTCTCCCATTTCAGGTCGCCGAATGCCTCGATCGCCCGGACCCCACGTCGCTGCAGGTCCTTCACGACGCCCTGCACCAGCATCCGCCCAAGCCCCGCGCCCGCGAAGTCCGGCACGATGTGGCCGGTCATCAGCAGTACGGCGTCCGGGCTGACCGGCGAGGTCGGGAACGCCACCGAGCGCGGGACGTAGGCCGGCGGTGCGTACATCACGAAGCCCGCCGGGATCCCGTCGACGTAGACCACCTTGCCGCAGCTGCCCCACTCCAGCAGGGTCGCGGACACCCAGGATTCCTTCTCGAAGGCCGTGTCGCCGGCGTCCTGCGCCCGCGACAACGCGACCGGATCGAGCTCCCAGAACACGCACCGGCGGCAGCGCCCCGGCAGGTCGTTGAGGTTGTCCAGGGTGATGTTGACCGTGCGCCGGCTCACGATCGCCCCAGACCGAGCGCCCGCAGCCGTGAGGTGGTCACCGAGTCAATGTAAACGAGCCCGGCCGCGGCACGCGCCGGCGCTGACCGTCGGCAATGCGAAGGCCGACCGCGCCTCGCGCCGGTAGCCTGAGGACATGGCCGGGGTCACGTTCGACGCCTTCACCGACCGCTACGCGGCGCGGACCGCCGGGATGACGGCCTCGGAGATCCGGGCCCTGTTCGCCGTCGCGAGCCGCCCAGAGGTCGTCTCGCTCGCGGGCGGCATGCCCTACACCACTGCGCTGCCCCTCGATGCGGTCGGCAAGTTGCTGTCTGACCTGCTGGCGACCCGTGGCGCACAGGCCCTGCAGTACAGCTCCGGCCAAGGCGATCCGGTGTTGCGCGAGTTGATCTGCGAGATCATGGCGCTCGAGGGCGTCGTCGGTTCCCCGGACGACGTGGTGGTCACCGTCGGCTCCCAGCAGGCCCTTGACCTGGTGACCCGCATCTTCTGCGACCCAGGCGATGTCGTGCTTGCCGAGGCCCCGTCGTACGTCGGGGCGCTCGGGACCTTTGCGGCCTACCAGGCCGAGGTCGTGCACGTGGCGATGGACGCCGACGGCCTGGTGCCCGAAGCGCTTCGGGAAGCGATCGCGGCGGTGGCCGCGGCCGGGAAGCGGGCGAAGTTCCTCTATACGATCCCGAACTTCCATAACCCGGCCGGGACGTCGCTGTCCGATGCGCGCCGCGACGAGGTCCTCGCAATCTGCGTCGAGGCCGGGCTGCTCGTGCTCGAGGACAACCCCTACGGCCTGCTGGGGTTCGACGGACCGCCGATCCGGGCGATCCGGGCCCGGTCGGGATCGGAGCACGTGCTCTACCTGGGGTCGTTCTCCAAGACCTTCGCCCCGGGGCTCCGGGTCGGCTGGGTGCTCGCGCCGCACGCCGTCCGGGAGAAGCTGGTGCTGGCCTCCGAGGCGTCCGTCCTCTGCCCGCCGGCGCTCAACCAGCTGGCGATCGTGGACTACCTCTCGACGCAGGACTGGCAGGGCCAGGTCGAGGTCTTCAAAGAGCTCTACCGCGAGCGGCGCGACGCGATGCTCGACGAGCTGACCACGCAGATGCCGGCCGGCACGGTGTGGACGCGCCCGGCCGGCGGCTTCTACGTCTGGACCACCCTGCCGGCCGGGCTCGACGCAAAGATCATGCAGCCGCGCGCGTTGACCGCCCGGATCGCCTATGTACCAGGAATCGGCTTCTACGCCGACGGGGCCGGCCGTCGTGAGTTGCGGCTGTCCTACTGCTTCCCCGAGCCGGACCGGATCCGGGAGGGGGTCCGCCGGCTGGCCGGTGTCGTCGAGGCCGAGCTCGAGCTGCTGGAGACCTTCGGCCCGTCGCTGCAGGCCCGCTCGACCGGCGCCTCGACACCCGCCCCCGACCTGCTCTGACGGTCGGGCCGGGCTCGGTTGGGCCGGGCTCGGTTGGGCCGGCCGCCCCGTGCCCGGCGCCTGCCCGTCCGCTGCCCCGTCGTACCGCCTCGCGATCTTGACGAAATTGTCGCCGACACGCCGACACAGGCGACCAGATCGTCAAGATCGGCTTGGGAGCGCTGTCGCGGGAACCCGGCGACCCAGGCGGTACGCCGGGGCCGCGCGCGGCGGGGCGGGATCAGGCGGGCCGCGGGCCGGCGGCGGCGGGGGGCTCAGGCCGGTGGCGCGCCGTTCACGATGGCGGCGATCCGTTGCAGATCCTCCAGTGTGGCGAACTCGATCGTCAGCCGACCCCGCGTCCGGCCGACGTCGACCTTGACCCGGGTCTCCAGCCGGTCCGCCAGCGACGCGGCCACCTCGCGGGCCTCCGGTGGGACGAGCCGTTTGCCGCGGGCTGCCCGGGCGGGCGTCGGCTGGTCCTGCCCGGCGATCGCGACGGCCTCCTCGACGGCCCGGACGCTCATCCCCTCGGCCACAATTCGGGTGGCCATCGCCTCCTGCGCCGCGCCGGTGGACAGCCCGAGCACGGCCCGGGCATGGCCTGCCGAGAGCACGCCGGCAGCAACCCGGCGCTGCACCGCTGCCGGCAGCTGCAGCAGCCGGATGGTGTTGGAGATCTGCGGCCGGGACCGGCCGATCCGCTGCGCCAGCTCCTCGTGGGTCGCACCGAAGTCGGCCAGCAGCTGGGCATAGGCCGCCGCCTCCTCGAGTGGGTTGAGCTCGCTGCGGTGCAGGTTCTCCAGCAGGGCGTCGCGCAGCATCACGTCGTCGCCGGTCTCCCGCACGATCGCCGGAATGGCCAGCAGGCCGGCCTCGCGGGCGGCCCGCCAGCGGCGTTCGCCCATCACCAGCTCGTAACGTTCGCCGCCGAGCGGCCGGACCACCACCGGCTGCAGCAATCCGACCTCGCGGATCGAGTGCGCCAGCTCAGCCAGGGCGCCCTCGTCGAAGTGCGAGCGCGGCTGCAGCGGGTTGGCCGTGATCGTGTCCAGCGGCAGCTCGGCGAAGCGGGCACCGGCGATCTCGGGCAACCGCGGCCCGGAGTCGTCGCCAGGTCCGGCGGCTGGTCCCTGCGGGATGAGCGCGCCGAGGCCACGTCCCAAGCCGCCGCGCTTCGGGCCGGTCACGTGCCGGCGCCGCGCAGCGCGATCTCACGCGCGGCGTCGACGTAGGCCAGTGCCCCCCGCGAGCCGGGGTCGTAGGTCACCACAGACTGGCCGTAGCCCGGCGCCTCGGACACCCGGACGCTGCGCGGGATGGCCGTCGAGAGCACGACATCGCCGAAGTGGCTGCGCACCTCGTCGGCGACCTGATCCGCCAGGCGGGTCCGCGCGTCGTACATCGTGAGCAGGATCGTCGAGACGGCCAATGCCGGGTTGAGGTGCGCCTTGACCATGTCGACCGACCGGAGCAGCTGGCCGAGCCCCTCGAGCGCGTAGTACTCGCACTGGATCGGGATCAGCACCTCATCGGTCGCCACCATCGCATTGACGGTGAGCAGACCCAATGACGGTGGGCAGTCGACCAGGATGTAGTCGACATCGGCGCCAGGTCCCTCGCAGTACGCCGCGATAGCGCGCTGCAGTCTGGACTCGCGGGCCACCACGCTGACCAGCTCGATCTCGGCGCCGGCCAGGTCGATCGTCGCCGGAACGCAGCGCAGCCGGGCGATCCCGGCCGCCTCCTGCACGACATCGGCGA
Organism: Frankiales bacterium; assembly: GCA_043721555.1. Taxonomy (GTDB): domain Bacteria; phylum Actinomycetota; class Actinomycetes; order Mycobacteriales; family SCTD01; genus JAYSQK01. The sequence goes on along the minus strand of JAYSQK010000041.1, from coordinate 265 downwards.
TCGGGGTCGAGTCGATGAGCACGTCGTAGACATCGGGGACGCCGCTGTGATGCTCCACCCCGAGAGCAGTGCTCGCGTTTCCCTGCGGGTCGAGGTCGATGACCAGCACCGTGCAGCCGTGCAAGGCCAGGGCCACCGCCAGGTTGACCGTGCTCGTGGTCTTGCCGACGCCACCCTTCTGGTTCGCCACCGTGATGACGCGGCGGCGCGCGGGCCGCGGGAAGACCTCGCTGCCCGACCGGACCCGCACGGCCGCGGCGGCTTG
>JAYSQK010000040.1:0-6925 GCA_043721555.1 Frankiales bacterium | reverse complement strand
CGACGAGGGCGGCAAGGGTCAGGCCCTGCAGGACGTAGGCGGCCGGGCGCGTGCGGATGCTCACAGATCTCCGTGGGTCGAGATGTCCGGGCACGGGAGACGACGGCAGGCAGCGGCGCCGCAGTCGGGCGCGCGTGCCGCCGCTGAGGACTTCCCCGACCCCGGCGACTATCACGAGAACGTAACGGCGGACGCCGGGCTTGCCAAACGTCGGCCGACGACCGCGGGTACGCCGAGCCGGGGCCAGGCCCTGAACGCGCAGGTCAGCCGGCCTGGGCCGAGCCTGGATGTGACAGCCCTCTCACCGGTTGCTCAATGCTCCGGGACGCTCCCCAGCAGGTGGCTGCTCCGCTCGTGCTGGATCGCGCCGCGACACGCCCGGCGTTTCGCGGCGCCACCCAGCACCAGGGCGGCCCCGAGGCGTCCCCTCAGAGCGCGAAGGCGGCCCGGCCGTTGGCGGCGATCGCGAGGCACAGCTCGTCGAGGTCCGCGCCCCGCGTGTCGGCCAGCGAGCGCACCGTCAGGGGTACCAGGTAGGGCGCATTGGGGCGGCCCCGGAACGGCATCGGCGTCAGGAACGGCGCGTCGGTCTCGACCAGCAACCGGTCGGCTGGGCACAGCGCGGCAGCTTCGCGCAGCGCGTCGTTGGGCTTGAAGGTCACCGGGCCGGCGAAGGACAGGTAGAAGCCGTGCTGGGCGCAGACCCGGGCCATCGCCAGATCGCCTGAGAAGCAGTGGAACACGACCCGCTCCGGCGCGCCCTCGTCGAGCAGCACCCGCAGCACGTCGTCGTGGGCCTCCCGATCGTGGATGACCAGGGTCTTGCCGGCCTGCCTGGCGATCTGGATGTGCGCCCGGAACGACTCCTCCTGCAGCCGGTGGCCGTCGGGCCCGGTGCGGTAGTGGTCAAGCCCGGTCTCCCCCACCGCCTTGACCTGCGGGAGGGCCGCCAGCGAGGCGATCTCAGCCAGCGCCTCGGCCGTCGCAGCGCCCCGGCCGGCCTCGTTCGGATGCAGCGCCACCGCCGCCCACACCGCGTCGTGGGCGGCCGCCAGCTCAGCCGACACCCGCGATGACGGCACGTCCACGCCGATCTGCACGACCGTGTCGATGCCGACCGAGCGCGCGAGCGCGAGTTGCTCTGGCACGTCGGAGCCCATGATGTCGAGATGACAGTGGCTGTCGGCGACCGGGACTGCCAGCGGCTCGGGCATCGGCGGGGGCGTGGCGTCCCGCGGCGCAGCGGCGCGGGAGCTCACCCGGCCGCCATCCGGGCCAGCTCGTCGTCGACGACCGAGGGGTCGAGCTTGGTGAACAGCGGGGTCGGGGTCGCCATCGGTTGGCCGACCCGGATCGGCACCGACGCCCACACCGCAGCCGTCTCGTAGTCACCCATCAGCACCGGGTACGACGGTCCGCCGTCGAGGTCGTCGACCTCGCGCAGCTCCGGCTGGCCACTCCACGGCGCTGTCCCCCCGAGCATCTCATCGACGGTCTGCGATGACCCAGGCAGGAAGGGTGTGAGCAGGGCCTTGGCGTCGTCGACGAGCTGCAGGGCGACATGCAGCACGCTGTCGCGCCTGGCCAGGTCGTCCTTCAGCTTCCACGGCGCCTGGTCCGACAGGTATTTGTTGGCCTCGCCGACGACCCGCATCGCCTCGGCGAGGGCGGCCTTCTGCTGCGACCGGGCGAGCAGCGCGCCGACGTCGTCGAAGGCCTTGCGGCTGGTCGCGAGCGCCGCGTTGTCGGGGCCGGTCAGCTCGCCGGCCGGCGGGATCGCGCCCAGGTTCTTGGCCACCAGCGACACCGTCCGATTGACCAGATTGCCCCAGCCGGCCACCAGCTCAGTGTTGTTGCGGGTGACGAACTGCTCCCAGGTGAAGTCGGTGTCGCTGCTCTCCGGCCCGGCCGCGGCCAGGTAATAGCGCAGCGGGTCGGCGCCGTAGCGCTCCAGCACGTCGCGGACATAGATCACGACTGAGCGGCTGCTGGAGAACTTCTTGCCCTCCATGGTGAGAAATTCGCTCGAGACCACTTCGCTCGGCAGGTCGAGGGCGCCGAGCGGCCCAGGCGAGCCGGCCGGTGTTCCGCTCGCGCCGAGCAGGATCGCCGGCCAGATGACCGAGTGGAACACGACGTTGTCTTTGCCCATAAAGTAGAAGGACTCGGCCGACCCGCCCTGCCAGAAGGGCCGCCAGGCATCGGGGTCGCCGGTGCGGCGGGCCCACTCGACCGACGCCGACAGGTAGCCGATGACGGCGTCGAACCAGACATAGAGCCGTTTGTCGTCGCGGTCGGACCAGCCGGGCAGTGGGATCGGCACACCCCAATCGAGGTCGCGCGAGATGGCCCGTGGGCGCAGGTCCTGGAGCAGGTTCTGGCTGAACTTGAGCACGTTGGGGCGCCAGCCGCTGCGGGTCTGCAACCACGAGCCCAGCGCGTCGGCAAAGGCTGGCAGTTCGAGGAAGAACTGCGCCGACTCGACGAACGCCGGCGTCTTCCCGTCGATCTTCGACCGCGGGTTGATCAGGTCCTTGGGGTCGAGCTGGTTGCCGCAATTGTCGCACTGGTCCCCGCGAGCCCCGTCGTAGCCGCAGATGGGGCACATGCCCTCGAGGTAGCGATCGGGCAGGCCGCGGCCGGTGGCCGGGTCGATCGCCGACAGCTGCGAGCGTTCGACGACGTAACCGTTGTCGTACAACGCCTTGAACATCGACTGTACGACGGTGTAGTGGTTGCGGGTCGTGGTGCGGGTGAACAGGTCGTAGGACATCCCGAGGCCCTGCAGGTCCTCGGCGATGACCCGGTTATAGCGGTCGGCGAGCTCCCGGGCGGTCACGCCCTCGCGATCGGCCTGCACCTGGATCGGCGTACCGTGCTCGTCGGTGCCCGAGACCATCAGGACCGAGTTGCCCGCCATCCGCTGATAGCGGCTGAAGACGTCGGCCGGCACGCCGAAGCCGGCCACGTGGCCGATGTGGCGGGGGCCGTTGGCGTAGGGCCAGGCGACCGCGGTCAGGATGCGCGACATGACGCCACTCTAGGGAGGGTCAGCCGGCGACGAGGGGTTCGACGTCGCGGGTGCAGTAGAGGCAGACGCTGGCGTCGACGCCGATGAAGCTCTTGCAGAACGGGCATTCGCGGCTGCCCTGGGCGCCGGCCGCCTCGACGCCGGTGAGCTTCTTGATGCCCTTGACGAGCAGCAGGATCACGAAGGCCAGCAGCAGGAAGCCGACGAAGTCGGTGAGGAAATCGCCGTAGGGGATGCGGGTGCCGCGGATCGAGCCGTGCAGCGAATGGAAGCTGGGCTTGCCGAAGATGGCGGCCACCAACGGCAGGATGATGTTCTTGACCAGCGAATCGACGACCGCGGCGAACGCCAGACCGATAGCGACACCGATGGCGAGGTCGACCAGCGAACCGCCGAGGGCGAAAGCCTTGAACTCGAGCAGCAGCTTCTTCATGGCCGCAGGCTAGACGATCTTTGCGCGGTTGCCCTTCGCCGACACGACGGCGTCGTAGACGTCCCGTCGCGGCACCCCGAGCTCGCGGGCGACGCCGGCGATGGCTTCCTTACGGGGCTCACCACTGGCCTCCCGGACGGCCACGAGCCGGGCCAACTCGATCGGCGTGCTCTCGACCATCGGCTCGGCGGCCCCTTCGACGACCACGGTCACCTCGCCGCGCACCTCGCCGGCGAACCGGGCGGCCAGCTCGGCCAGGGTCCCCCGGCGTACCTCTTCGTGGGTCTTGGTGAGCTCGCGGCAGACCACGGCGCGCCGGTCCGGACCGAGGACCGTGACCATGTCGGCGAGCGAGGCGGCGAGCCGATGCGGGGCCTCGAAGAACACGGCCGTACGCCGTTCCGCGGCCAGGCCCGCCAGCCGGGTTCGGCGCTCGCCGGCCTTGCGGGGCAAAAAGCCCTCGAAACAGAAGCGGTCGCTGGGCAACCCGCTGACCGCGAGGGCTGTCGTCACCGCGGACGGCCCGGGCAGGCAGGTCACCGGCAGCTCCTCGGCGGCGGCGGCCGCGACCAGCCGGTAGCCCGGGTCGGAGACGCTCGGCATCCCCGCATCGGTGACGAGCAGCACCGTCTCGCCGGCCCGGAGCGCGGCCAGCAGCTGCGGGGCCCGCTGCATCTCGTTGCCCTCGAAATAGGAGACCACCCGGCCGGTGAGCTCCACCCCCAGGTCCCGGCAGAGCCGGTGGAGCCGGCGGGTGTCCTCGGCCGCGACGACCTGCGCGCCGGCGAGCGCCTCGCGCAGCCGGGCGCTCGCGTCACCCGGCTGGCCGATCGGGACACCGGCGAGGAGCAGGGGCATCGGGCGATGGTGCCAGCCCTAGGCTGCCCGGCATGACCGCGACCCTGGACCGGCCGCAGCTGTCCGACGTTCCGGGCCCAACCTGGCGGGACCGGCTGCAACCGCTGGTGACCGGCTCGGGGGGGTGGGGGGCCACACTGCTGGTGACCCTGCTCGGTGGGCTGCTGCGTTTCCTGCGGCTCGACCTGCCCGGGACCGGTGGTGACCACGGCTCGGGAAAGATCTTCGACGAGATCTACTACTCCTGCGACGCACAGAACCTGCTGCGCTACGGCGTTGAGCACGCGACCAAGGAGGGCAACGCACACTGCGTCCCCACCGGGGGCGGCGCCTTCATCGTCCACCCACCGCTCGGCAAATGGGCGATCGCGATCGGCGAGCAGCTGTTCGGCGTCAACTCCTTCGGCTGGCGCTTCTCCTCCGCCGTCGCCGGCACGCTGACGATCCTGCTGGTGGTCCGGATCGGTCGGCGGATGACCGGCTCCACCCTGCTCGGCGCCCTGGCCGGCGTCCTGCTCTCCCTCGACGGCTTGTCCTTCGTACAGAGCCGCATCTCGATGCTGGACGTGTTCCTGGTCTGGTGGGTCGTGGCCGCCTTCGGTTGCCTGCTGGTCGACCGGGATCACCTACGTCGCAGGCTGTCCCGTGCGGCCGACGGTGCCCGGGAGCGTGGCTGGCGGCCGTGGCGGCTGCTCGGCGGCGGTTGCCTCGGCGCGGCTGTCGCGACGAAATGGAGCGGCCTCTACCCGCTGGTCGTGCTGGTCGTGCTCGCCTTCTGCTGGGAGGTCGGTGCCCGACGCGCAGCCGGCGTCCGCACACCGGTCAGGGCCACGCTGCGTCGTACGACGGTCCCGTTGCTCGCGAGCCTGGTTCTGGTCCCGGCATTGCTCTATCTCCTGTCGTGGGCCGGGTGGTTCGCCAGTGGCATCGGCTGGGACCGGCACTGGGCGGACACCCGCGGCACGGCCTGGCCCCTGCTGCCCGATGCCCTGCGGTCCTGGTGGCACTACCACTGGGAGATCTACAACTTCCACAACACGCTGCAGGCCAAGCATCCCTACCAGTCACATCCCGGCAGCTGGCTGGTGCTCGGGCGGCCGGTCAGCTACTACTACCCCTCGGGCGTCACGACCGGGAAATATGGCTGCCGGGTGCGGACCTGCTCGCGCGAGGTGCTCGCCATCGGGACGCCGGCGCTGTGGTGGGCGATGGTCCCCGCTGCCCTTGGGCTGCTGGCAATGTGGGTGTCACGGCGGGACTGGCGCGCCGGATCGCTGCTGGTCCTGCTCGCGGCCGGGATCGTGCCGTGGGTGCCGAGCGACCTCAAGGGGCGCACGATGTTTTTGTTCTATGCGCTGCCCGCGGTGCCGTTCCTGTGTCTCGGGATCGCCTTGCTCGCCGGCTGGGCCCTCGGCGCGACCAGCGGCCGCCGGCGCACCGTCGCGGCCCTTGCGGGCGGCGTCTACACCGCACTGGTCGCGGTCAACTTCGCCTATCTCTACCCGGTGCTCGCCGCCGTCACGATTCCCTACCCGGACTGGCTGGCCCGGATGTGGTTCCCCAGCTGGATCTGACGGCGCGCCATCAGCGCTGCTGCTGCAGCAACTCGGTGAACTGCTCCGCCGTCGTGGGTCGCCCGAGCAGATAGCCCTGCGCCCGGGCCCCGGAGCCACTGATGCCTTCGAGCTGGGCCGTCGTCTCGATGCCCTCCACCACGCAACCCAGGCCGAGGTCGGCAGCCAGGCGCATCACCGTCCGCACGATGACGGCGTCCTGCGCGTGCTCGGTCATCCCAGCGACGAAGGACCGGTCGACCTTGAGGAAGGTCACCGGGAGCTCGCGCAGGTAGCGCAGCGAGGCGTAGCCCGTGCCGAAGTCGTCGATACCGATGTCCACGCCGCTCTGCCGCAGCTCACCGAGCTTGCCGAGCGTCGAGCGGGCCGCCTCGAGCAGGACCGACTCGGTGAGCTCCACCGCGAGGGCCCCGGCCGGCAGGCCGGCGTCGGCGAGCGCCGCGTGCACCACGTCGCACAGATCCGGTCGGGCTGCCTGCCGGGCGGACAGGTTGACGGCGACCTGCAGGTCCGGGGCCAGCTCCGAGCGCCACCGGCCGAGCTGCTGGCAGGCGCTGCGCAACAACGAGTTGCCCAGCGGCACGATCATCCCGGTGTCCTCGGCCACCGGGATGAAGGCGTCCGGCATCAGAAAACTGCCGTCCGGCAGTCGCAGCCGGGCCAGCGCCTCGACCGACACGATGCGCCGCTCCGGCAGGGCGAAGATCGGTTGGTAGTGCACCTCGATCTGGTCGTTGTCGAGCGCAGTCCGCAGGTCCTGCTCGACCCGGGCCCGACTTGTCGACCGGGTGCGCATGTCGTCGTCGAAGATTTCGTAGCGATCCTTGCCGAGCTGCTTTGCCTGGTACATCGCGGTGTCGGCGTGCCGGATCAACTCCTCGGCCGTGCGCACGCCCGATCCAAAGGCGATGCCGACGCTGGCCGTGACGGTGAGGGACTGGCCGAGCCAGCCGATGGGCGCGCTGATCGCCGCTTCGACCCGGGCGGCGATCCGGGTGATCTCGTTCGGGTCGGCCAGGTTCTCGCACA
>JAYSQK010000039.1:0-3576 GCA_043721555.1 Frankiales bacterium | reverse complement strand
TCCCGCTGGCCGTTGGGCCGGCGGGACGCGCAGGCGCAGGCGCAGGCGGATGCTTTCGTAGTGATGGTCCGGACCATGCGCCATCGCCCGTGGACTGCTCGACAGCGTTTCATCGGGCGACCCGCAGCCACTTCGACCATGCTGGGCGCCCACCCATCGCAAGCGCAGCAGCTCGGCACCGGGCACGCCCACGCTGGGGAGGCGACCCCGACAGGAGCAGGTCGGCATGGGTCTCGGCCACTGAGGAGTCGTCAATGACCAGCACCACCACCGGTAGCCCGACCGTGGCGACGGGGATGACCCCGGCGAGGCTGGCGGGGCTCCGTCGCTGGAACGTTGGGTTGACCGTGCTGCACGCCGCGCAGGCGGTGCTGGTGCTGGTGCTGGCAAACAGCTTCGCCATCACCATCACCTCCTCCTCTCCCACCGGGCCACCGGGCACGAAGGTCTCCGCCCCCACCGCACTGTTCGAGGTACGGATCGGGGTGGCGATCGCGGTGTTCCTCGGCCTTGCCGCCTTGGACCACCTGCTCACGGCCACCGTGTTCCGGGCCCGCTACGAGTCCGACCTGCGAGCGGGCAACAATCGCTTCCGCTGGGTGGAGTACTCCCTCAGCGCGACCCTGATGGTGTTGCTCATTGCTTCCTACGCTGGGATCACCGGTATCTCCGCGGTCATCGGCATCATCGGGGCCAACGTGGCCATGATCTTGTTCGGGTGGTTGCAGGAGGTGATGAATCCGCCGGGGCGCAGCCGGACCACGATGGTCCCGTTCTGGTTCGGGGTCCTGGTCGGTGCAGCTCCGTGGGTGGCGATCGTGGTGAACTTCGCCGGCGCCAACCAGGTCCCCGGCTTCGTCTACGGCATCTTCTTTGCCCTGTTCGCGTTCTTCATCAGCTTCGCGGTCAACCAGTGGCTGCACTACCGCCAGGTCGGACCGTGGCGCGACGACGCGTTTGGTGAGAAGTCCTACCTCGTCCTGAGCCTCGCCGCCAAATCCGTCCTTGCCTGGCAGATCTTCGCCGGTTCTCTCGCCAGCTGAGACCCACGCGCGGGCGTGCGCTCCCAACTTGGCTCTGAGCGGATCGGCGGAGCGACGGCGTCGCAGGCCGGTCGCTCCTCCTGCAGGTACGTCGGCCGAGCTTGAACTCTGCTGCCGGTCAGCCGGCGACGACGGCCGCGAGGCGGGTGGCGACCTGCTCGGCCAGCGCCGAGGTCGGTGCCTCGACCATCACCCGGACCAGCGCCTCGGTGCCCGACGGGCGGAGCAGCACCCGTCCCCCGCCGGCGAGCGCGGCCTGCTCGGCGGCGACCGCGGCAAGGACGTCGGCGGCGCTTGCCCGGCTCCGATCGGCCCCGACGTTGACGAGGACCTGCGGGAGCAGCGTGACTGCCGCGGCGAGCTCGGCGAGCGGCCGGCCGGTGCGGACGACCCGGTCCATCACCTGCAGGGCCGTAAGCAGCCCGTCGCCGGTCGTGGCGTAGTCGCGGAGCACGACGTGGCCGCTCTGCTCCCCACCGAGCCGATGCCCGCCGGCCAGCATCGCGGCCAGCACGTAGCGGTCGCCGACCGCGGTCTGCAGCACCTCGATCCCGGCGGCCTGCATCGCCTGCAGCAGCCCAAGGTTGCTCATGACGGTGGCGACCAGGACGTCGCTGCCGGGCAGGCCCGCCTGCTTGCGGGCCAGGGCCAGCAGCCCCAGCACCTGATCGCCGGACAGGACGGCTCCGGTGGCGTCGACGACGATGCAGCGGTCGGCGTCGCCGTCGTGCGCGATCCCGAGGTCGGCCCCGTGCGCGACGACGGCCGCGGCCAGCGAGGCCGGATGGGTGGCGCCACAACCGTCGTTGATGTGCCGGCCGTCACCGTCGCAGTGCAGCGCCACCACCTCGGCGCCCGCCCGCCGGTAGACCTCGGGGGCGACCCTCGAGGCCGCACCCTGCGCGCCGTCCACCACGACCCGCAGGCCGGCCAGGTCGCCGACCGTCGCGAGCAGATGCTCGGCGTAGCCCGGGCGACCCGAGTCCAGCTGCAGGTCGACCCCGACGGCGCCGCCGCTCACCCGGGGCAGGACGCCGGACAGGCGCGCCTCGATGGCGTCCTCATCGGCGTCGGCGAGCTTGCTGCCGCCGACGCCGAACAGCTTCAGGCCGTTGTCCGGCGCCGGGTTGTGCGAGGCGCTCACCATCAGCCCCAGCGCTGCGGCATGCTCGACCTCGTAGGCCACCTCGGGCGTCGGGACGACCCCCAGCCGCGCCACGTCGCAGCCCACCGAGGTGAACCCGGCGAATGCCGCCGCCTCCAGCATCGGACCGGATGGCCGGGTGTCCCGTCCGATCACCACGACCGGCCGGTCGCCTCGGGCCAGCGGTTCGGCCAGCAGGACCAGGGCCGACGCGGCAGCCAACCGCAACGTCAGCTCGGCGGTGAGGACCTCACCACCCGCGAGCCCGCGTACCCCGTCGGTGCCGAACAGCCGGCCCATGCCACTCCCTCACCGGTACGACGGTCCCGGCGTACGGGACCCTGGACATGCCGCGAGGCGGCCCCCGGCGCGGGGACCGCCTCGACGGTGGCGCTGCTTAGCGCTTGGAGTACTGGGGGGCCTTGCGGGCCTTCTTCAGGCCGTACTTCTTGCGCTCCTTGATCCGCGAGTCGCGGGTCAGGAAGCCTTCCTTCTTCAGAGCCGGGCGGTCGTCCGGCTCGATCTCGATGAGCGCGCGGGCGATGCCCAGGCGGAGCGCGCCGGCCTGGCCGCTGATCCCGCCGCCATGCAGACGAGCGATCACGTCGTACTGCTCAGCCTTCTCGAGCGTCACGAACGGCTCGTTGATGGCCTGCTGGTGCACCTTGTTCGGGAAGTAGTTCTCCAGCGTGCGGCCGTTCAGCTTGTACTGGCCGGTGCCGGGGATCAGGCGCACCCGGACGATGGCCTCCTTGCGGCGGCCGACGGTCTGGATGAGATCGGTGCTGGTCAAAGCGGAAGTCACTGGGCAACCTGGGTGAGCTCGTAGGGGACCGGGCTCTGCGCCTGGTGGGGGTGGGTGGGGCCGGCGTAGATCTTCAGCTTCGACAGCATCTGCCGGCCGAGGGTGTTGTGCGGGATCATTCCCTTGATCGCCTTCTCGACGATGCGCTCCGGGCGGGTCGCCAGCACCGCGGCGTACGACGTCTTGCGCAGCCCGCCCGGGTAGCCGGAGTGGTGGTAGACGGTCGACTGGGCGGCCTTGTTGCCCGTCATGACGACCTTCGCCGCGTTGATGATGACGACGAAGTCACCGGTGTCGAGGTGCGGCGCGTAGTAGGGCTTGTGTTTGCCGCGCAGCAACTTGGCCGACTGACTCGCGAGCCGGCCGAGCACGACATCATTGGCGTCGATCACGTGCCACTGGCGCGTGATGTCGGCGGGCTTGGGGTTGTACGTGCGCACGGAACCGCTCTTCCCTTGGCTTGTCAGGTGGCGCAAGGCGCACGTCGACTTCCCGCGCCGCGCAACAGCCTGCCACGATAGCCGACGCGAACCGCAGCGAGCAAAGCCGCCCGCCTCGTCGCCGATCGCTCGTGATCTTTGCGC
>JAYSQK010000038.1:0-1954 GCA_043721555.1 Frankiales bacterium | reverse complement strand
CACCCCGCTGGAGGACGCCGAGCCCTGCCTCGCCGTACGCCATCACGTCGTCGTCCTCGGCGCACCGTTGCCACCGGCTGCCCTCGCCGGCATCACCCGTCGGCTGGCCGCCTGCGGCGCCAACATCGAACGGGTCGTGCGCCTGTCGTCCTGGCCGGCGCAGTCCTTCGAGCTGCTCGTCTCCGGCGGGGCGACCGACCGGCTGCGCAGCGAGCTGGCCGCCGAGGCCGTCGCCCAGCAGGTCGACGTCGCGGTGGAGCGGGCCTCGATCTACCGCCGGGCCAGGCGCCTGGTGGTGCTCGACGTCGACTCGACACTCGTGCAGGGCGAGGTCATCGAGATGCTCGCCGCCGAGGCGGGCTGCGCGGACGAGGTGGCGCAGGTGACCGAGGCGGCGATGTCCGGCCGGCTCGACTTCGAGGCCTCGCTGCGGGCCCGCGTCGCCCTGCTGGCGGGGCTGCCGATCGAGGCGGTGGACCGGGTGCGGGCCGCCGTGCGGCTCACCCCCGGCGCGCGCACCCTGGTGCGCACCCTCAAGCGGCTCGGCTACGCCGTCGGCATCGTCAGCGGCGGCTTCACCGCCGTCACCGACGATCTCGCCGCCCTGCTGGACCTGGACCACGCCCTCGCCAACGTGCTGGAGGTGGTCGACGGCCGGCTGACCGGGCAGCTGGTCGGTCCGGTCGTCGACCGGGCCGGCAAGGCCACGGCGTTGCTCCGGTTCGCCGACCTGGAAGGGCTCCGGCCCGAGCAGACCGTCGCGATCGGCGACGGCGCGAACGACCTCGACATGCTCGAGGCAGCCGGCCTCGGGATCGCCTTCAACGCCAAGCCGGTCGTCCGCGAGGCTGCCGACGCCGCCCTGTCCGTACCGTTCCTGGACGCCGTGCTCTTCCTGCTCGGGATCTCCCGGGAGGAGGTCGAAGCGGCCGACGCCGGCTGACGGCCGGAGCTAGGAACGGCGCGGCGGGGGCGGGCAGCAGCCGACCGGGCAGCGGTCGTGCGTGGCGACGCAGCCGTGCGAGGCCAGCTCCTCGGGCGCTTCGAGACGTTCCACGACCAGATCGCGCAACATCGAGATGTACGCCGGGGCAGTGCCCACCGTGGCGGCCCGCCGGGCGACGAGCCCCGGCATCGTCTCGGCGATCCGCTGCTGGGCCTGGATGTCGAGGTCGTAGAGCACCTCGACGTGGTCGCTGGTGAAGCCGATCGGCACCATCACCACCTCGCGGACGCCTGCGCCCCACAGCGCCTGCAGGTGATCGCCGATATCGGGCTCGAGCCACGGGACCTGCGGCGGCCCGCTGCGCGACTGGAACACCAGGTCGAAGGGCCGGTCGCCGGCGATCTCGGTCGCGGCGTCCCGCAGCGCCTCGGCGTACGCGCCACCGGCCGGGCCTGAGGTGTCGGCCATGACGAGCGGGATCGAGTGCGCCGTGAACACCAAACGCGGGTCGGTCAGTCCCTGCGACGCCGCCTCGACGTTGTGCCGCATCGGCTCGAGAAAGCCCTGCTCGGCGTAGTAGTGGCGCAGCTTGGTCACGATCGGCCCACCGGGCACCAGGGCAGCAGTCCAGTCCTCGCGGTACTGCCGGCAGCCGCTGTACGACGGGAAAGCGCTCGTCACGATCGCGAGCGCGTGCCGGCGGCCGTCGGCTGCCAGCTGCCCGAGGGTCTCGGCCAGGAACGGGTGCCAGTTGCGGTTGCCCCAGTAGACCGGCAGGTCCGGGCCGCGCTCGGCGAGCTCGGCCTGCAGCGCGGCGACCAGGTCCCGACACTGCTGGTTGATCGGGCTGACCCCGCCGAACAGGTCGAGATAGTGCCGGCTCACCTCGACCAGCCGCTCAGCCGGGATGCCCCGGCCGCGGGTGACGTTCTCCATGAAGGGCAGCACGTCGTCCGGGCCCTCGGGGCCACCGAACCCGACGACCAGGAGGGCGTCCACCGGCGGCGG
>JAYSQK010000037.1:0-2084 GCA_043721555.1 Frankiales bacterium | reverse complement strand
TCGCTGAGCAGCTGGCGCAGCGTCTCGGTGTCGCCGGCGTCCAGGGTCTCCAGGTCGACCATCTCGCGGTTGACCTTGCGCTCGTCGAGATCCACCAGGTACGCCGTACCGCCGCTCATGCCTGCGGCGATGTTGCGCCCGGTCGGGCCGAGAATGGCGACGCAGCCGCCGGTCATGTACTCCAGGGCGTGGTCGCCGACCCCTTCGACGACCGCGGTGGCGCCGGAGTTGCGGACGGCGAACCGCTCCCCCACGACGCCGCTGACGAACAGCGAGCCCGAGGTCGCGCCGTAGAGCAGGACGTTGCCGGCGATGACGTTGTCCTGCGCCCGGAAGGTCGAGGCGCGGTCCGGGCGGACGACCACCCGGCCGCCGGAAAGGCCCTTACCGACGTAGTCGTTCGCGTCCCCCTCCAGCCGCAGCGTGATGCCACGGGGCAGGAACGCACCGAAGGACTGACCGGCCGAGCCGGTGAAGGTGAGGTCGATGGTGCCCTCGGGCAACCCGACCGCGCCGTAGCGACGGGTGACCTCGGCGCCGAGCATCGTGCCGACTGTGCGGTTGACGTTGCGGACCGGCAACTCGAGGGTGACCTTGGTGCCGTCGGCCAGGGCCCCCTCGCAGAGCTGGAGCAGGGTGTTGTCGAGCGCCGCGCCGAGGCCGTGGTCCTGCGCCTGCTGGCGGGTGAGCGGGGTGCCCGCCGGCAGGTCGGGCACGTGCAGCACCGGCGACAGGTCCAGACCGCTGGCCTTCCAGTGCTCGACGGCGTGCTGGGTGTCGAGCACCTCGGCGTGGCCGATCGCCTCCTCCAGGCTCCGGAAACCCAACGCCGCCAGCTGCTCGCGGACCTCCTGCGCGATGTACTCGAAGAAGGTCACGACGAACTCCGGCGTGCCGCTGAAGCGCTTGCGCAGCTCAGGGTTCTGGGTGGCGATACCGACCGGGCAGGTGTCGAGATGGCAGACCCGCATCATGATGCAGCCACTGACCACCAGCGGCGCGGTGGCGAAGCCGTACTCCTCGGCACCGAGCAGCGCCGCGATCACCACGTCGCGGCCGGTCTTGAGCTGACCGTCCACCTGGACCGTAATCCGGTCGCGCAGCCCGTTGAGCAGCAGCGTCTGCTGGGTCTCGGCGAGGCCCAGCTCCCAGGGCGCACCGGCGTGCTTGAGGCTGGTCAGCGGTGACGCGCCGGTGCCGCCGTCGTGGCCGGAGATGAGCACCACATCGGCATGCGCCTTGCTGACGCCGGCGGCGACCGTGCCGACCCCCACCTCGGCGACCAGCTTGACGTGGATCCGGGCAGCGGTGTTGCTGTTCTTCAGGTCGTGGATGAGTTGGGCGAGATCCTCGATGGAGTAGATGTCGTGGTGCGGCGGCGGGCTGATCAGGCCCACCCCGGGGGTCGAGTGCCGCACCCGGGCGATCGCCGGATAGACCTTGTGGCCGGGGAGTTGGCCGCCCTCGCCGGGCTTGGCTCCCTGCGCCATCTTGATCTGGATGTCGGTCGCGTTGACGAGATATTCGCTGGTGACGCCGAACCGGCCGCTGGCGACCTGCTTGACCGCCGAGCGGCGCTCGGGGTCGTGCAGCCGGTCACTCGCTTCACCGCCCTCGCCGGTGTTGCTGCGGCCGCCGATCCGGTTCATCGCGACGGCGAGCGTCTCGTGCGCCTCGTTGCTGATCGAGCCCAGGCTCATCGCCCCGGTGTTGAACCGCGAGCAGATGGCGGCGACCGATTCGACCTCCTCGACCGGCACCGCTGGGCGGAGCCCGGCCCGCAGGCTGAACAGCCCGCGCAGCGTGCCCGCCTTGGCCGACAGGGCATCGACCTTGCCGGTGTAGTCCTTGAAGACGTCGTACTGCCGGGTGCGGGTGGCGTGCTGCAGGGCGAACACCGTCTCGGGGTTGAACAGGTGCACCTCCCCCTCGCGCCGCCACTGGTACTCCCCGCCGATCTCCAGCCGCCGGTGCGCCCGCTCGCTGGCGTTGACCGGGTAGGCCCGGCGGTGCCGGGCGGCGGTCTCCTCGGCGATGACCTCGAGGCCGATGCCGCCGAGCCGGCTGGTCGTCCCGGTGAAGTA
>JAYSQK010000036.1:0-1573 GCA_043721555.1 Frankiales bacterium | reverse complement strand
TCCGACAGGTCGGCGTAGTAGCGCAGGACGATCGCCTCGCGCTGCCGGCGCGGCAGTGCGCCAAGGGCGACCGCGAGGTCGCGGCGCAGCAGCAGCCCGAGCGCACCGGTCTCGGCGCTGTCGGCGTCGCGGACCGGCTCGGGCCGGAACCGGCCGGCCACCAGGCGCCGGCGCAGCCGCGAACGGGACAGGTTGAGCACCGCCGTGTGCAGGTAGGCCTGCGGGTCCCGGACCCGGCCCCAGCGGGTGTGCAGCGCCACGAACGCGTCCTGAACGATCTCCTCGGCGGTGTCCCGGTCGCTGGTGAGGAACGCGGCGGTGCGGACCAGCCGGGCGTAGTGCGCCGCGTAGAGGTCGGCGAGGGCCGCCTCGGGGGCTCGCTCCGCCAACGCCACACCCCCTACCGCGACCGTTGCGACACCCATGCTGCCTACGACGCACAGCTGCCCCTACCGGTTTACTCCCGGGAGCACACCGGTGCTGCGTAGTCTGCGCGCCGTGCCGACCCCCTGCGCCCGCCGTCGATCGGCGCTGGCCCTCTCGGCCTGCGTGGTCGGCCTCGCGGTGCTGTCGCCGGCGGGTCCGGCGGCCGCCGCCAGCCCCACCCCGAGGGCGCCACAGTCCCCGGCAGCGACGAGCCCGCGCCCGGTGGCGACGACGGCGCCGACCCGGGCGGCCCAGCCCACCTCGGCCCCGGCGCCCAGCGCCACCAGCGGAGCAACGCCGAGCGCTGTGCCCAGCCGTACCCAGCGCGCCGACCCCTCGCCCACCCCGAGACGGCGCCACTCTCGGTCGGTGACGAGCGTGCCGGCGTCGGCCGCTCCACAGACCACGTTCGTCCCAGCGCCGACCGCCTCCCCGACGCGGGTCGCCGCCCCGGTGCCGACCCAGCCCGCGACGACGACTGTCACCACGCCCAGGACCACGGCCACCGCCTCGACGGGGAGCAACACCGGGTCACGGCTCAACGTGCTCATCGCGGTCGTTCTCGGCCTGGCCCTGGCGCTCGGTGTGGGCGGTGGTGTCGGGCTCTACCTGACGAGGGGCAAGCCATGAGCGAGTGCCTGTTCTGCCGGATCGTCGCGGGCGACGTCCCGGCGACGGTGGTCCACGAGACCGACCGCACCCTGGCCTTTCGCGATCTCAACCCGCAGGCGCCCACCCATGTGCTGGTCATCCCCAAGGACCATCACGCCGACGTGGCCGCACTGGCCGCCGTCGACCCGGCGTACGTCGGGCAGGTGCTGGCCTCGGCGGTCGAGGTGGTCCGGCTCGAGGGGCTCACCGGCGGCCACCGGATGGTCACCAATACTGGGCCGGACGGCGGTCAGACGGTCGGCCACCTGCATGTGCACGTGCTCGGAGGCCGGGCCTTGAGCTGGCCGCCCGGCTAGCATCGTGGGGTCACGACCCCGACCGGAAGCAGGCGAACGGCCCCAGCCGACCCCATGGCCGACACCCCTCCGCAGGACCGCGTCACCACCAAGATCGTCGTGCCGGGCGCCCACTCGATGGTCGCGCTGTTGGGCAGCCGGGACGAGCTCCTCGACGTGATCGAGAAGGCCGTCGCGAG
>JAYSQK010000035.1:0-8122 GCA_043721555.1 Frankiales bacterium | reverse complement strand
CGGGCGGTCCCAGACCTCGCCGACCGTGACGTCTTCGTCTGCGGACCACCGCCCTGGACCGAGGCCGTCCTGATCGCCGCACTCGCAGCCGGGGTTGCTCCAGCCCAACTCCATGTCGAACACTTCTCCTGGTAGCGAGGACCTCTCATGCGCCGCATCACCCTCTGGCTCTGCACGACCGCGAGCGCTGTCGTGCTGCTGTTCAGCTACCACACCTCGACCGAGGGGGCTGCCTCGACGCGCTCCGCAGCGAAGCTGCTGACGCCAGGCACGGCGGCCGTCGCGCCCACCCCGGCGGCCGCGGCTGCGCCGGCAGCGGCCACCGTCGTCAACGGCTCGGTCGCTGATACCCGCTACGGACCGGTGCAGGTCCAGATCACCATGCAGGCAGGCAAACTGGCCAACGTTCGCGCCGTTGCCTACCCCACCGGAGGTCGGAGCGGCGAGATCAGCGGTCAGGCGATCCCGATCCTCGACGACGAGGCGACCGCCGCGAAGAACGCCCAGATCGACACGGTGTCCGGCGCGACCTTCACCAGCCAGGGCTACCGCGAGTCGCTACAAGCAGCCCTCGACGCAGCGCACCTGTGACGACCCCCCGCCGATCATGGGTGGAGCAGGTCATGGGCCTGCCGGTGAGCCTGCTCGTCCGCGGTCCGGAGCCGGCCGGTGACCGGGTGGCTGCCGCCGTCGCCCGGGTCTACGCCGAGTTGCGGCACGTCGATGCGACGTTCAGCCTCTACCGGCCGGACAGCCTGCTGAGCCGGCTCAGCCGGGGGGAACCGGTCGACCGCCCGGCCGAGTTGCTGGAGGTGGAGCAGCGCTGCGAGCAGGCCCGGCTGGCCACCGGTGGGGCCTTCGATGCGCGGCGTCCCGACGGCGTGTGGGACCCGTCAGGGCTCGTCAAGGGCTGGGCCGCCGAGCGGGCCAGCCGGCACCTCGCCGAGCTGGCGGATCACGACTGGTGCGTCAACGCCGGCGGCGACGTACAGGTCGCGAGCCCGAGCGGCGAGCCGTTCCGGGTCGGCATCGAGGACCCAGCCGACCGCACCCGGCTGCTCGCCGTCCTCGAACGCACCGCCGGGGCCGTCGCGACCTCCGGCACCGCTGCCAGGGGCGCGCACCTCTACGACCCGGCGACCGGCCGGCCGGCCGAGGCGCTGGCCGCCGTCACGGTGGTCGGTCCGTCACTGGGTGCGGCGGACGTGCTGGCCACCGCGGCGTACGTTCGCGGACCCGGCGGGCTCGCCCTCGTCGAGGCCGTCGACGACTACGAGGCGATGCTGGTCGGCCGCGACGGCGAGCAGTCCTGCACGAACGGCTGGCCGCTCAGCCGCTAGCACAGGCCGGGTCACGTTGCGGCGGCTACCTCGGGGACCGTCCGGCGGTCGGCCGGCGCAATCGGCCGTGCCGGCAGCAGCGCGGTCTCCGAGCGCAGGAACACCACGAACAGCAGCACGAGCATGACCGCCCGTCCCCAGACGCCGATGATGACCGCTTGCTTCTCGATGCCGAAGTCGCCGCCCATCGAGAGCCGGTAGAACCAGCGGAAGAGCCCGACGTAGAACACGCTGTCGAGCGCCAGATAGGTGACCCACCAGCCCCACCGCAGCCGGATGAGGACGAAAAACGGCAGCAGCCACAGGGCGTACTGCGGGCTGTGCGCCTTGTTCAGCAGCATGAAGGCGGCGAGCATCGCACCGCTGACCTGGATGAAGGGGTAGTTGCCGGTCCGGCGGCTGCGCCACCACCCCGCGGCACAGGCGGCGGCGAAGGCCAGCGCGAGCAGCACCGGGATGAGCGCGTTGAGCTGACCCGTCGAGAGCTGGGGCAAGCCCCAGAACCAGATGCTGTTGGACGTGATGTCGGCGCCGCGCAGCGCCTGGAAGGCGTACGGCGAGTACCACCCGTCGACGTTGATGAGGGCAAACACGCCGTTCACGCTGCCGAACACCGCGCCGAAGACGATCGCGGCTCGACGCAGGCCGACCCGGTCGTGGGCCCGCAGTCGGTCGAGCAGGAGCGCCGCGATGAAGAAGCCGGGCCACAGCTTCAGGCAGGCACCGATCGCCAACCAGGCCGCGGCCCAGGCCGTCGCACCCCTGCGCCAGGCGTGGAACGCCGCCACGGTTGCGCACACGACCAGCAGATCCCAGTTGTGGAAGGAGTACCAGACCAGCGAGGGCGCCAGGGCGTAGATCAGGGCCCGCCAACGCACCATCGTGGTCAACAGGTACGCCGTGAGGAGGCTGAACGGGGCGAGCAACAGGGCCGTCAGCTGCAGGTAGCTGCCGTTGTTGCGGGCGACGAGCGCCGGCAACCAGGCGAACACACCCGTCAGCACGGGGTACTCGATCGCACCCCCACGGAGCTTGCCGTGGACCAACGAGCCGTGGATGTACGGGAACGGGTGCCGGTGCATGCCTCGCCCGACGTACAGGACCTGGATGTCGTTGCTGCACAGCCGCCGGTCGCGCGCCTGGTTGTAGTCGCCGATGCACTGCGCCTTGAGGGCGAAACCGGCGACGGTCAGGACGGCGCAGGCGGTGAGGACGACCGCGACGACGCGCCTGGCCGTTGAGTCCACATCCGGACGGTAGTGGAGCCGACGCATGGGCCCGCCCGGAATGGGGAGGCCAGGTTGCAGCCGGCACTCACGTCGGACCCCCCAACGGAGCGGACCGATGGACATGAGCGCGGTGCAGGTCGACGCGCTGCGCCCTGACGTCCCGGACCCGGGCAGCACCTGGCTGCTGGACCTCGAAGCCCGACCCCAGGTGGTGTCACAGGCCCGTCGGTTCGTCGTCGAGCACGCGCCAGCGTTGACCGAATCGACCCGCGATGCGCTGATCCTGCTCACCAGCGAGCTGGTGACCAACGCGGTGATCCACGCGCGGACCGCGCTACAGGTCGGTATGACGGTCTCCGCGTCCTTCGTCCTGGTCACGGTGTTCGACCTCGACCTCGGTAGGGTGGAACAGACCGGGGACCGAAATGGTGGACGCGGGCTGAGCATCGTCGCCGCGCTCGCCGACGCCCACGATTTGGTCCGGCACGTCGAGGGCGGCAAGACGGCGTGGTTCCGGCTCCGCCGTGACGCGGGCGCCACGGCCGGCGCCGCGTGAGCGACGTTGCACGACCGATGTTCGGGGAGGACGGCCACGAGCAGGGCGCCTCGGTCCCGAAACTGCCGACCGGCATCCCGGGCTTCGACGACGTCACGATGGGCGGCCTGCCCGAGCGACGGACCACGGTCCTCGTCGGGCAGGCCGGTAGCGCCAAGACGGTCTTTGCCGGACAGTTCCTCGCCGAAGGGGTCCGGCAGGGTCAGGGCGCCGTCTTCGTCACGCTCGAGGAGCCGGCGTCGGACCTGCGGCTCAACCTCACGACCCTCGGCTGCGACATCGCCGGCTGGGAGGCCAGCGGTGACTGGGCGTTCGTGGACGCCTCACCGGTCGTCGACCTGGTCAGTCCGGACGGCCCGGAGATCCTCCCGATCAACTTGGAGACGCTGGCGGCCCAGATCGGCCAAGCCGTCGACCGGACCGCCGCCCAACGCGTCGTCGTCGACAGCCTCAACGCCGTGCTCGCGTTGCACGCCGACCCCGCAACGGCCCGACAGCTGCTGCGGGTGCTCGTCGCACGGCTGCGCGCGATGGGTCTCACCGTCCTGCTGACCGTCGAGACGCCCGGTCCGCCGGGCATCGACATCGGCTCCTACGGCGTCGAGCAGTTTGTCGCAGACAACGTGCTCCTGCTGCAGAACCGGCTCGAGGGACCGGTGCGGCGGCGCACCGTCGAGGTGCTGAAGATGCGCGGCGCCATGCACCACAAGGGCGAGGTGGCCTTCACGGTGCTGCCGGGTCAGGGCGTCGTCGTGCTGCCCATGTCGCGCCAGCTCTTCGAGCCGTCGAGCTCGGACGCGCGGGTCACCTCAGGCAACCCCGGTCTCGACGCGATGACCCAGGGCGGGCTCCGGGCCGGGTCCTCGACCCTCGTTTCCGGGGCGACCGGCACCGGCAAGACCCTGCTAGCAAGCGAATTCATCGCCGCGGGTGCGGCCCGCGGCGAGCAGGTCCTGTTGCTTGCCTACGAGGAGTCGCGCGAGCAACTCGGGCGCAACAGCCGTGGCTGGGGTCACGACCTCACCGGCTTCGAGCAGGCCGGGCTCCTACACATCGTGGCGCGCTCACCCGAGGTAGCCAGCCTGGACGACCATCTCGTCCAGATCCAGGACCTCGTACGCCGTCTCCGACCGGCCCGGGTCGCGATCGACAGCTTGTCCGCGCTCGAACGGCTCGGCCCCGCGCAGTCCTACCGAGAGTTCGTCATCGCGCTGTCGGCCTTCCTCAAGCAGCAGGGCATCGTGACGCTGTTCACGGCCGCCTCACCCAGCCTCTTGGGTGGCACCTCGATCACCCAGGGCCACGTCTCGGCGATGACCGACGCCATCGTGCTGCTGCGTTACGTGGAGTTGGCGGGCCGGATCCACCGTGGCATCGCGGTCCTGAAGCTGCGCGGGAGCGGGCACGACACCCGTATCCGGGAGTTCACGATCACCGACCGGGGCATGCACGTCGGCGAGCCCTTCAGCGACATCACCGGGATCCTCAGCGGCAACGCGGTCACGATCGCTCCCACGGTCACCACGCCGTCACTGCTGCGCGGCTGGCTCACCCGGCGGCTCGCCGGCTGACGCCGGCGAACCGGCCACCGGATGAACCGATCGCACCGGTCATGCGTGCCACCGGACGTGATCGAGACCTCCGACGCAGACTTGGTCCGCCTGCTCTACGCCGAGCACGGCGGGGCGCTCTACGCGTTCTGCGTGCGCTGGACCGGTGACGCCCAACGAGCCGAGGACATCGTGCAGGAGGTGTTCCTGCGGGCCTGGCGCAACCTGTCGACCCTCGACCTGGCCCAGCGCCCACCGCGACCGTGGCTGTTGTCGGTGGCCCGCAACCTGCTGACCGACGCCCACCGCGCCCAACAGTCGCGGCCGGTGCTCGTCGACGACGAGCGGACTGCGGCCTCGGCGGCCACCGACGACGAGATCGACCGGGCGGTGGAGTCGTGGCAGATGGCGGCGGCGATGCAGCGGCTCAGCCCGCAGCATCGTGAGGTGCTCGTGCAGGCGCACTGGATGGGCCGCAGCGTCGCGGAGACGGCCGCCTACCTGGGCGTCCCGCCCGGCACGGTGAAGAGCCGGACGTACTACGCGATCCGGGCCCTGCGGCTGCTGCTCGAGGAGATGGGGATCGGCACATGACCGGACACGAGCAGTGCAGACAAGCGCTCGGCAGCTACCTCGTCGGAGCACTCGACCCGGCGGAGCGGACCAGCGTCGAGACGCACCTCGCCGGGTGCCCCGCCTGCCGAGAGGAGCTTTCGTCGTACGCCGGGATACCTGGGTTGATGTCACGGCTCACGCTCGACGAGGTGCTCGGTGAGGCGCTGCTCCCCCCGCCGTCCCTGCTGCCTGCCGTGCTCGCCGCGGTCGAGGCTGAGCGGCTGCGCAAGAGCCGCCGGTTGCGGGGGTGGCAGGCCGGGGCCGCGGTGGCCGCCGTCGCCGCAGCCGCCAGTGTCGTCGCCGCGGTCGGGCTGCCCGCGACCGGGGCATCGCGGACCGCGTTCACCGCCGCCGCAGGGGTTGTCGCGTCCGGTGACCTCGCGGCCGACGGCAAGCCCTGGGGCACGGCGCTGCACCTGCGGGTGCACCTGCCCGATGCCCCGTCGTACACGGCGTGGGCCGTCGACGGCAACGGCACGCGGACTGTCGCGGCGTCCTGGGGGCGGACCCCCGGCGGGTCGATGCGCATCGACGGTGCGACGAGCCTGCGCCCGGCGACCCTGCGCTCGGTGCTGATCACGAACGACCAGGGCGCGCCGCTGCTTCGCCTGACCCGGTAGTTATCGCTCGGCGTGCACGAGTCGCCGGGGATGGTCGGCGCGCGCACCGACCGGGGCGAGTGCCGGCGTGACCTTGTGTGTCCCCGCCAGGGTCTGAAAACTCCTTGCCAGCACCGGTTCCACGGCTGGGTCCGTGCGGGGGTCTGGCTGCGCCACGGTCGGGACCGGTGTCAGGTAGAAGTCGGCCTGCACGCGTTCGGGGGTGACGTCGACGAGGGTGAAGCCGTGGCCGACACCGTCGAGGTACTTGATCCAGGGGTTGGTCGCCAGGACCCCGCCGGCCCCGGCCCTGGCCCCACCCAGGGCCGCGGTCGTGTTGACCGGCGTCGGGGTGCCCCCCGCCGCGATCTCGTAGAACCCGTCGCTCGTCACCGAGGGGCAGACGAACTCGACCGCCACGCTCGCCCCTGTCCCGGCGTACGACGTGCGGTCGCGGGGCATCTCGATGGCCCAGGACGAATGGATGTCGCCGGTGAGGAAGACGGCATCTCCGGCGCCGGTCGGCAGGGCGCCGAGATGCCCGACGAGCCGGGCCTGGTCGGCCTGGTAGCCGTCCCACTGGTCGGAGTTGAGGAAGGAGAGCCCGGGCGCGCCGAACAGCGCACCGGGGAAGCGCACCGGTGAGACGACGACCTGGTTGCCGACCAGATGCCACGGCCCGGTGCCGGCGAGCCCGTCCTCGAGCCAGCTGAGCTGCTCCGGCTCGGGCAGGTGGCGGGTTGGGTCGGTCAACTGCGGTGCGAGCGCGGGCAGGTCCGGCACGAAGCCGCCACCCTTGGTGCCGCCGAACTCGACCTGGCGGCTGCGGTTCTGCCGGGTCTCGACGACTGAGAGGTCACCGAGCGCGCCGAAGGCGAACCGGCGGAAGAAGCGGGTGCCGCGGTGCGGGACGTCCTGGCTCGGCAGCCGGAACGGCATCCACTCCAGGTAGGCCTGGTAGGCCTGCCGGCGGCGCTCGATGAAGTCCCCCTCGGCGCCGGGCGTGTGGTTCTCAGCGTCGGTCGCCCAGGTGTTGTTGGCGACTTCGTGGTCGTCGAAGATGGTGATCCATGGGTGCCGGCGGTGCGCGACGGCGGCGTCGGGGTCGGCCTTGTGCAGCGCGTGCCGGAGGCGGTAGCCGGTCAGATCGATCGGCTCGGTGGCGGGCTGGGCGTCCCGGGTGCCGATGAGGGTGTCGGGGCCATAGCGACCGTCCGCCCCGCCCTTGGCGTTGGGGTATTCGTAGATGTAGTCGCCCACGTGCAGGACGAAATCGAGGTCATCACGTCGGCCGATGGCTCGGTAGGCACCGAAATAGCCGCCGGTGTAATTGCTGCAAGAAACCAGTGCCAGTCGCAGTGCATGGACCTCGCCGTCGATATCCGGCGCGGTCTGGGTGCGTCCGACAACGCTGCGCTGTCCCTCGGCCCGGAATCGGTACCAGTAGCGGGTGTACGGGCGCAGCCCGCGGACGTCGACCTTCACCGTGTGGTCGCTGTCGGCGCTGGTCCGGACCTTCCCGTGCCGGACGATGCGCTCGAACTCCTCGTCCGCGGCCAACTCCCAGTGCACGACGAGCGGCGCGCCGAGCCCGCTCCCTGGCGTGGCGACCGGCTGCCCATGACGGGTCGGCGGCGTGGCCCGCGTCCAGAGCACGATCGCATCGGCGAGCGGGTCGCCGCTCGCGACGCCGTACCCGAAGATGCCCCGCCTCGCCGGCGCGGCCGCGGCGACGGCGTCGAACAACCGGACCGGTGCGACGGCGAGCGCGGCGCCGAGGGCCGCGCCCTTCAGGACGGTCCGGCGGCTGGGAACGATCTGTGCTGGGGTCATCGCCGCAGCATGCCGCCGACGGGTGGCCGTTGGGAAGCGATCGGTGAACCGCGGATGAACGTTGCGTGAGCTGACGGGCCCGCTCCCATGGTCATCCCGGTCGCACCCGCGGCGCACCCGCGGCGATCTTGACGATCTGGTCGCCTGGTGCGGCGTGGCGCCGACCAGATCGTCAAGATCGGCCCTGGGTTGGGCCCTGACGCCCCCGCCAGCCCACCCCGAAGCCGCCTCCGAGACGGTACGGGCCGGTAGCCGGGACAGCAGCAACCCCGGTGGCCGCGTGGCCCCTGGCGACCTGGCCCCCACTGGCGACTTGGCTCCTGGCGAAGGACCCCCTGACTGGCGGACGGCCGTTGGTTGGACAGGCTTATCGGTCGAAACCGCAGGCGTTCTCGGCGCG
>JAYSQK010000034.1:0-2985 GCA_043721555.1 Frankiales bacterium | reverse complement strand
AACGCCGCGGCCACCCTGACCCTGATGGGTGCACTGGCGATCACGATGTTCAGCGGCATCACCGCGCTCGCGCTGGCAACCCACGCCCGGGCCTATCCGGCCGGCAACCCGTCTGTCATCTCGCAGATCGCCGAGAGCATCTGGGGCCGCACGCTGCTCTACTACGCCTTCCAGGCCGCGACCGCGGCGATCCTCGTGCTGGCAGCCAACACGGCGTTCAACGGGTTCCCGACCCTCGCGTCCATTCTGGCCCAGGATCGCTTCATGCCCCGGCAGCTGCACAACCGCGGCGACCGGCTGGTCTTCAGCAACGGCATCTTGCTGCTCGCCGGCATCTCCGTGGCGTTGATCGTGGGCTTCAACGCCAACATCGACAAGCTCATCCAGCTCTACATCGTCGGCGTCTTCACCTCGTTCACGCTGTCGCAGTACGGCATGGTCCGGCACTGGAAGCGCCTGCTCGCGGCCACCAAGGACCAGACCCAGCGACGGGCGATGCGTCGCTCGCAGAGCATCAACGCGACCGGCGCCGCGGTCACCGGCGTCGTGCTCGTCATCGTGGTGCGCTACAAGTTCCTGGGGGGCGCCTATCTGGCCATCTCGGCGATGGTCGTGCTGTTCTTTCTCATGCGCGGCATCCGCCGGCACTACGACCGCGTCAGCATCGAGCTCGAGCCCGACGCGGCCGGCGTGGCGTTACCCAGCCGCAACCACGCCGTCGTCCTCGTCTCCAAGATCCACTCGCCGACGCTGCGGGCCCTGGCCTACGCCAAGGCGACCCGCCCGCACGACCTGACCGCGCTGACCGTCGCGATCGACAAGACCGACGCCGAGGCGCTGCTTGCCGAGTGGGACGCCCGCGGCATCAGCATCCCGCTGACGATCATCGATTCGCCCTACCGGGAGGTCACCCGGCCGGTGCTGGACTACATCAAGCGGATCAAGTTGGAGAGCCCACGCGACGTCGTGACCGTCTTCATCCCCGAATACGTCGTCGGCAAGTGGTGGGAGCAACTGCTGCACAACCAGAGCGCGCTGCGGCTCAAGAGCCGGTTGCTCTACCAGCCAGGCGTGATGGTCACCTCGGTCCCCTACCAGCTGCGCTCATCGCAGGACCGCTCCGGCTGAGCGGCCCCGCACCCGGCATCTGGCATCTGGCATCTGGCAGGCTGACCGGATGCTCGCGCTCGCCGGACAGCAGGTCGTCGCCCGCGACCTGCCGGGGGTCCCGGCGCTGGTGATGAACACCCACATCACCGGCCTGGCGGTCGCCCGCTCCCTCGGCCGGGCCGGGGTCGCCGTCCTCGGGCTCGACAAGGAGCGCGGTGGGCTGGGCCAGCACTCGCGGCACCTGGCCGGGGTGGGCCTCGTGCCAGGGCCGGAGATCGACGACGGGGCGGCCCTCGCCGAGCACCTGCTGCAGCTCGGGCCGTCCTTCGCCGAGCGGCCGGTGCTGTTCGCCACCAACGACGACTGGGTACTGGCGCTGGCCCGCCACCGGGAAGCGCTCGAACCGCACTACCGATACCCCTTCGCGGCGTACGACGTGGTGCAGCGGGCCCTGTCCAAGACCGGGCTCTACCGGGCCTGCGAGGCGACCGGCATCGCCGTACCGCGCACCTGGTATACCGGCGATCCGACCTCGCAGGTGAGCTATCCGTGCGTGCTCAAGCCCGATGACAGCCGCGGCTTCTACGACGCGTTCGGCGTCAAGGTGTTCGTCGTGCAGACCCATACCGAGTTGCTCGCCGGCATCGCCCGGGCGGCCGAGCGCGGATTGTCGCTGGTCGCGCAGGAGTGGGTCCAGACCCCACCGGGCGGTTTCTGGTCCGTGTGTTCCTACCTGTCCGCCGACGGCACACCCCGGGGGGTGTTCACCGGGCGCAAGCTGGAGCAGTGGCCACCGGACTTCGGCACCTCGTGTCTCGCCGACGCGCAGTGGGCCCCGGACCTCGCCGCGGCGGGCATCGCTGCGCTCCAGGCGCTGGGCTACCACGGCATCAGCGAGATCGAGTTCGTCTGGAGCGAGGCCCGTCAGCAACACCTGCTGCTCGACGTGAACACCCGGCCGTGGAAGTGGATCGGCCTGCCGATCGCCGCCGGCGTCGACCTGCCGCTGCTGGCCTATCGCGACGCCGTCGGCGAGCCGTTCACGGCTGCGGCGCAGACCGATGGCGCGCGCTGGGTGTTCCTGCGCGACTACCTGCCGCTCGTGCGGGCCCGGGCCGCGACCGTACCGGAGGCGGCCGTGACCAAGGACGAGTGGACCGCGCTGTTGGCCGGCCGGCCATCATTGCTCGTCGACGGCGTCCACGACCGCGACGACCCCGAGCCGTCGTACGACGTGCTGTGGGCGGATCTGACCGGAGGGGTGGGCTACACATGCGCATGCTGACCGACGGGATGATTCTGCAGCTGGTTACCCATGGTGACGGCGTCCGGGTGAGCGTGAAGGACCTCATCGACATGGTCGGGATCCCCACAACAGCAGGCAGTCTCGCGGTCGCCCGAACGGCCCGGCCGGCGGCGCGCGACGCCGCCTGCCTCGCCGGCGTGCGGGCCGCCGGCGCGCGGATCGTCGGGCGCACCGCGATGCACGAGCTCGCCTACGGCATCAGCGGGATCAACGCCTGGCAAGGCACGCCGACCAACCCGCTCGACGCGTCTCGGGTGCCGGGCGGCTCGTCCAGCGGCGCAGCCGTCAGCGTCGCGACCGGAGCCGCGGACGTGGCGCTCGGCAGCGACACCGGCGGCTCGGTACGCATCCCGGCGGCCTGCTGCGGGGTCGCCGGGCTGAAGACCACCTGGGGGCGGATCCCGCGGGGCGGGGTGTGGCCGCTCGCCCCGTCGCTCGACACGATCGGACCGCTCGCCCGCGACGTCGCCGGCCTTGTGCTCGGCATGCAGCTGCTCGAACCGGGCTTCACCCCGATCGCCCGGGCGGTCCGGATCGGCCGGCTGCCCGTCCCCGCCCACCCCGAGATC
>JAYSQK010000033.1:0-8482 GCA_043721555.1 Frankiales bacterium | reverse complement strand
GGCGCGACGCGGCGGACGTAGCCGGCCCGCACGAGCAGCCGGTGGCTCGGGACCTCAGCGTCCGCCGGGTCCTCACGCAGGGTGCGCAGGAACAGGGTGGACATGCGCAGCACGGGGGCTCCTTGCGATCGGGGAAGGCAGCCTATGCGGCAGGTGTCCCACCCAGACGGACCTAGGCTGACCCGGGTGCTGGTCCTGCTGCCGCCGTCGGAGGGCAAAGCAGCCGGCGGCAACGGCCCACCGCTGGAGCTGGCCGCCCTGTCCCACCCGGGCCTGACGCCGGTCAGGGCCCGGCTGGTCGAGGCGGTGGAGCGGCTCGCCCGGACCCGGTCCGAGCAGCTCCGGACCGCGCTCGGGCTCTCACCCGGCCAGTCCGCTGAACTGGCCAGCAACGCCGCGCTGCGGACCAGCCCGACCCGGCCGGCGCTGGCCCGCTACACCGGCGTCGTCTACGACAACCTCGGCTACGCCTCGATGACCGGCGCGACCCGCCGGCGGGCGAACCACTCGCTGGCGGTGGCCAGTGCGCTGTTCGGGTTGCTCCGGCCGGCCGACCTCGTCCCGGCGTACCGGCTGTCGGGTGGGACGACCCTGCCGGGGCTCGGGACGCTCCCGCCGCTGTGGCGACCGGTGCTGGAGGCCGAGCTGGCCGGGGTCAGGGGGCTCGTCGTCGACCTGCGGTCGGGTGCCTACGCCGCACTGGCGCGGGTCCCGAACGCCGTGCAGGTGCGGGTGCTGCGCGAGCAGGACGGCCGCCGGACGGTCGTCAGCCACGACAACAAGTGGACCAAAGGCCTGTTGGCCAGGGCACTGTGCGAGCACGGAGCGCGTACGGTCGCCGACGTGGCCGAGGTCGGCCGCACCGTGTCCGACGCCGTCGAGGTGGCCGGCCGACGGGTCGACCTCGTGCTGTTCGGCCTCGCCTCAGCCCGCACCAGCCAGGAGTCCAGATGACCCGATCGGTCCGCGAACGACTGCGCGCAGGCGCCCCGCTCGCCGGCATCTCCCCGTCCGGCAGCCCGGGGGTGAAGGGCGAGAAGCAGGCCGTCGAGCAGACGGCGGCCCTCGCGCCGACCCTCGCCGACCTGCAGGAGCAGCTGTTCGCGAGCGGCAAGACCGGGTCCACCCAGCGGGTGCTGCTGGTGCTGCAGTCGATGGACGCCGGCGGCAAGGACGGCGCCGTCAAGCACGTCGTCGGGCAGATGAACCCGGCCGGGCTGTCGATCGTCAGCTTCGGCGCACCGACCAAGGCCGAGCTCAAGCACGACTTCCTGTGGCGGATCCAGCAGCAGGTGCCGGCGCCGGGTCGGGTCGGGGTCTTCAACCGCAGCCACTACGAGGACGTGCTGATCGTCAAGGTGCACCAGCTCGTCGCTGCCGAGGAGCTCGAGTCCCGCTACGACCGGATCAACGCGTGGGAGGCCGACCTCGCCGAGCAGGGCGTCGCGCTCGTCAAGGTCTTCCTGCACCTGTCCTACGACGAGCAGAAGGCCCGACTGCTGGCCCGGCTCGACGATCCCACCAAGCACTGGAAGGTCGGCCCGACAGATGTCACCGAGCGGGCCCGGTGGCACGACTACCAGGCCGCGTACGCCGCGGTGCTCGAACGCTGCAACCCCGACGGCGCCCCCTGGTACGTCGTCCCGGCCGACCACAAGTGGTACCGCGACTGGGCGATCACCCAATTGCTCGTCGAGACGCTGACCGACCTGCAGCTGACCTGGCCCGAGCCCGAGGGCCTCGACCTGGCTGCCATCCGGAGCCAACTGCTCGCCACCTGAACGGCCGCCTCAGACGGTCTCGGGGTAGAGCGAGTAGGTCGGGAAGTTGCCGAACAGCTGCCCCTCGCCCTCGGTCACTGCCTGCACCAGCAGGTCGCCGCCGACGAACGCGCCCTTCCAGGACGCGCCCTTGCCGCCGAAGACCTCGTCGCGGTCACCCCGGCTGCGCGGCTTGTTGATGCCGACCTTGAACGCCTGCAGCTGCTCGGCGACCCGCGCCCCGAAGTCGGCGTCGTCGGTGGCGACCGAGGCCACCAGTGAGCCGTTCGAGGCGTTCATCGCCGCGAGCAACTCGGACTCGGTGTCGACGATGATCACCGAGTCGAGCGGCCCGAACGGCTCGGCATGGTGCAGCGACCAGTTGGTCGGCGGGTTGAGCACGCAGGCCGGCGCGGTGTAGGCGCTGGTGTCCTGGCCGGCGAGGAAGCGGCCGTCGGCGACCTCCCCGCGGTAGAGCGGGATGCCCCCGCCGGTGACGGCCTCGGCGTAGCGCTCGGCGAGCTCAGCGGCCTTGGTGGCGTGGATCACCGGGCCGAAGTCGAGGTCCGGTAGCGGGTCGAACGACGTCTCGACGGCCAGCGGATGGCCGAAACGCAGCTGCTGCACGACCGGCAGGTAGGCCTCCAGGAAGTCCGGGAAGAGCTCGCGCTGTACGACGTACCGCGGGTAGGCCGTGCAGCGCTGCTTGGCGTATTCGAAGCCCTTCTTCAGGTGGGCCGACAGCGCGTCCCACCCGGTGAAGTCCCAGATCCCCCAGGCGTTGAGGCCCTCCTGTTCGAGGAAGTGCCGCTTGCCGGTGTCGGCGAGGGTGGTCGCCGCCTTGCGCCCGTTGGTGCGGCCGCCGACGAACGCGAGCGCGCCGATCTCGGGGGCGCTGATCAGGGCGTTGCCCAGCGACGAGCCGACGCCGGACAGCAGGGTGACGGGCAGCCCGCTCCGGCGCATGATCGCGTGGGCGAGCGTGAGGGTGTGGAAGCCGCCCTGCGACGGGGTCTTGGCGACGACGGCGTTGCCGGCCAGCGCCTGGACGAGCTCGGCGTGGATCTGCACCGACATCGGGTAGTTCCACGAGGCGATGTTGCTCACCGGGCCGGGCAGGGGCGTGCGTCCGGCGAGCTGTCGCTCGATCTCGCCGAGATACCAGTCGACGCCGTCGAGGGCGCGGTCGACGTCGGCGCAGGCGAGCCGCCAGGGCTTGCCGATCTCCCAGACCAGCAGCAGGGCGAGGGTGTCGCGGTGCACCCGCATCTCGGCCACGGCGGCCGCCACCCGGCGCTTGCGCTCGTCGAGATCGACCGCTCCCCAGGCCTTGTGCTCGTCGGCGGCGTGGGCCACCGCCGCGACGGCGTCGTCGTGGTCGATTCGCGGCGGACCCTGGATGGGGGTGCCGTCGACCGGGGTGACGTGCTGCCCCGGCGTACCGCTGCGGCGCCACTCACCGCCGGCGAGGTTGAGGATCCGGTCGGCGTCGAAGGCCTCGGGCGCGGCGGCGCGCGCCATGGCGTAGACGTCGTTCCAGGAGGTGCCGGGCTTGAGCGAGAGCGTCACAGGCGAAGCCTTCCGTCAGAACAGAATGCTGGCAAAGGTACCGACCTGCCGGAACCCGACCTTGTCGTAGGACCGCCGGGCGGCCAGGTTGTAGTCGTTGACGTAGAGGCTGACCGTCGGCGCGATCCGGCTGCGGGCCTGTTGGACGACCGCGGCCATGCCGAGCGTACCGATGCCACGGCCGCGCAGGTCGGGGTGGACCCAGACCCCCTGGACCTGGCAGGCACTGGCCGTGGCCGCGCCGACCTCGGCCTTGAACAGCACCGCACCATCCTCGATCCGGGCCCAGGCCCGGCCCTGCGCGACGAGCTCGGCGACCCGCTGGCGGTAGAGCGTGCCGCCGTCGCCGAGCAGGGGCGAGACGCCCACCTCCTCGGTGAACATCTCGACGCACGCGGGCAGCAGCACGTCGAGCTCGCGCGGCTCGACCAGGCGCACCAGGGGATCGGCCGGGACGAGCGGGTCGCTGTCGATCGCGAGCAGGGGTTGCGCGGCCCGGACGTCGCGGGCCCAGCCCCAGCTCGGGTGCAGCAGGTGCCACAGCTGGTCGACCGCCTCGGCCGGCCCGACGATCGAGGAGCAGCGCCGGCCCTGCCGGCGGGCCCGGTCGGCGAAGGCCCGCACCGCTTCGGGGGCGGCCTGGACCGGCACGAGGTTGGCGCCGGCGTAGCAGGCCGCCTCGAGCCGACCGCGCTCACCGAAGCCCCAGACCTCCGCGCCGAGGCGCCAGGTGTCCAGCCCGCCGAGCTCGATCCGGGACGCGACGAAGACGTCCGCGACCGGGTCGCGGGACAGCAGCGAGCGGAGCTCGACGAGGTCGCGACCGTCGAGGACCCGGGTCGACGACGTCCTGAGCACCGCGCGAGCCTAGGGCCTGCTCAGGTCGTGACGGCGGGGATGCCGGACGGCCCGTCGTACGCCTCGGCAAGGAGCAGCGCCTGCTCGATGAGCGTCTCCACGATCTGGTCCTCGGGGACGGTCTTGATGACCTCGCCCTTGACGAAGATCTGCCCCTTGCCGTTGCCGGATGCCACGCCCAGGTCGGCTTCGCGGGCCTCCCCCGGTCCGTTGACGACGCAGCCCATGACGGCGACGCGCAGCGGGACCTTCAGGCCGTCCAGGCCGGCGGTGACCTGCTCGGCGAGGGTGTAGACGTCGACCTGGGCCCGCCCGCAGGAGGGGCAGGACACGATCTCCAGCCCGCGCCGACGCAGGTTGAGGGACTCCAGGATGGCGAGCCCGACCTTGACCTCTTCCACCGGAGGCGCCGACAGCGACACGCGGATGGTGTCCCCGATGCCGTCGGCGAGCAGCGAGCCGAAGGCGACCGCGGACTTGATAGTCCCCTGGAAGGCCGGACCGGCCTCGGTGACCCCGAGGTGGAGCGGGTAGTCGCACTGCTCGGACAGCAGCCGGTAGGCCTTCACCATCACGACCGGGTCGTTGTGCTTGACCGAGATCTTGATGTCGCGAAAGTCGTGCTCCTCGAACAGCGAGCACTCCCACAGCGCCGACTCGACGAGCGCCTCGGGGGTGGCTTTGCCGTACTTCGCCATGATCCGCTTGTCCAGGCTGCCGGCGTTGACCCCGATGCGGATGGGGATGCCCGCGTCCTTGGCAGCGCGTGCGACCTCACCTACCTTGCCGTCGAACTCCCGGATGTTGCCGGGGTTGACGCGAACCGCTGCGCAGCCTGCCTCGAGCGCGGCGAAGATGTACTTGGACTGGAAGTGGATGTCGGCGATGACCGGCAGCTGCGACTTCTTCACGATCGTGGCCAGGGCGTCGGCGTCCACCGGGTCCGGCACCGCGACCCGGACGATCTGGCAGCCGGTAGCCGTCAGCTCCGCGATCTGCTGCAACGTCGCGTCGATGTCGGCTGTCACGGTGGTCGTCATCGACTGGACGCTGATCGGCGCGCCGCCGCCCACCAGGACCCCGCCGACGTCGAGCTGGCGGGTGACCCGACGCTCGCCCAGCAGCGCAGGCGGCGCCTCGGGCATTCCGAGAGAGACGGTCACTAGCCCCCCAGCTTGACGGGGTTGACGATGTCAGCGCCCATCAGAAAGACCGTGAACACCGCGAAAAAGATCACCACGGCGTAGGTCAGCGGCAACAGCTTGTTCAGGTCCACGCGTTGGAGCTCCCCCGCGTAGCCGAACAGGCGGCGCACCTTGTCGCGCGCCTGTTCGTAGAGCAGGACGGCGATGTGCCCGCCGTCCAGCGGCAGCAGCGGAAGCAGGTTGAAGATCCCCACGAACAGGTTCAGGCCGGCGACGATAAGCAGGAAACCGGCCAGCCGGCTGGCGAAGGGCACCGGGGCGTCGAACACCTCGCCGCTCACCCGGCTCACCCCGACGATGCCCACGAAGCCCGCCGGGTCCCGGTGGTCGCCGTAGACACCCGCGACGGTGCCGAGCTTTTTGGTCAACGTCTCGTAGGTGCCGACCACGATCGCCTTGAGCTGCGTGCCGGTCTCGCCCACTGCGGCCAGCGGACCGACGTGGCGCAGCGTGGTGATGTTCTGGCCGACCCCGACAGCGCCTACCTCGACGCTGTTCCTCGGATCGGCCAGATCGACGCGGGTCGCCTTGACGGGCGTGAGCGTCACGCTCTGGCGCCGTCCGTCGCGCTCGACGACCAGCACGAGCGGCTGGGCGGCGGAGGCCCGGACCACTTTGGTGAAGGCTGTGTAGTCCGTGACCTTCTGGCCACCGGCGAACAGCACACGGTCGCCATTTCGCAGCCCGGCAGCGAACGCGGGAGAGGGGATGGTCCCGGCTGGGCAGGCACCCGACGCGTCCGGCGTGCTGCTTGGCAACGCCGTCGTAGCAATGGTGACGACCTGCGCCATGCAGGGCTTCGGCCCCGAGATCACCGGCTGGTCCCGGTCCTGGACGCCGAGCAGGGCCGTGGTGCCGAAGACGAGCAAGGCGGCGATCACGAAGTGCATGAAAGATCCGGCAGACAGTACGACGGTGCGCCGGCCCGCGGGTTGCCGCCAGAACGCGCGGTCCTCGTCCCCGGGGTCCACCTCCTCCAGCGTGGTCATCCCGACGATCTTGACGAAGCCGCCCGCCGGGATGGCCTTGATGCCGTACTCCGTCTCGCCTTTCTGGCGCGACCACAGGGTCGGCCCGAAGCCGACGAAGAACTGGGTCGCCTTCATGCCGTAGTGCCGGGCGGTGACGAAGTGGCCCGCCTCGTGGAGCGTCACCGAGACCAGCAGGGCCACGACGAACGCGACGACGCCAACGGCCGTCAGCATGCCGTCATCCCCATGCCTGCCTCCACGAGCTCTTGGGCGCGACGCCGTGCCTCGCCCTCCACCTCCAACACCTCGACCAGTGTGGGACGTTCCCTGAATCCGTGCTCGGACACGACCCGGGCCACGGCGTCCACGACGCCGAGGAACGCCAGCTTGCCGGCCGCGAAGGCCGCCACGCAGACCTCGTTGGCAGCGTTGAGCGCTGCGGGGGCCGTCCCGCCGCGCATCCCAGCCTCGCGGCAGAGCGCCACCGCCGGAAAGGCCTGCTCGTCGAGGGCTTCGAAGTCCCAGGCCTGGGCCTGGGTCCAGTCCATCGCTGGCGCCACATCCGGGAGGCGTTCGGGCCACATCAGGCCGAGCGCGATCGGCAACCGCATGTCCGGCGGGCTGAGCTGGGCGATCGTCGAGCCGTCGTGGAACTCCACCATCGAGTGGACGATCGACTGCGGGTGCACCACCACGCTGATGGCGTCGTAGGCGACCTGGAACAGCAGGTGGGCCTCGATCAGCTCCAGCCCCTTGTTGACGAGGGTCGCCGAGTTGATCGTGATGACCGGGCCCATTTCCCAGGTGGGGTGGGCCATGGCCTGTTCGGGCGTCACCTCGGTGAGCTCGGCACGGGTGCGGCCCCGGAACGGCCCGCCGCTGGCTGTGAGGACCAGCCGCCGGACCTCCCCCGCCCGGCCGCCCCGCAGGCACTGCGCGAGGGCGGAATGCTCGGAGTCCACCGGGACAATCTGTTTCAGGTAGGGCGTGACAAGGGTGCCGCCCGCGACCAGCGACTCCTTGTTGGCCAGCGCGAGCATCCGGCCGGCCTCCAGCGCCGCCAGGGTGGGGGCCAGCCCGACCGAGCCGGTCATCCCGTTGAGCACGACGTCGCAGGGCCACGCCGCCAGCTCAGTGGCCGCGTCCGGACCGGCCAGCACCTTCGGGACCTTGAACGCGCCGGCACTGAAGCCTCGACGCTGGGCCTCGGCATAGAAGGCCAGCGTCAGGTCCTGGGCCGCGGTGGCCTTGGCGACGGCCACGACGTCGACGCCGAGCTCGAGGGCCTGCGCGGCGAGCAGCTCGACCCGGTCACCGCCGGCCGCTAGCCCGACGACGCGCAGCCGGTCCGGGTGGGCCCTGACCACGTCGATGGCCTGCGTGCCGACCGACCCGGTGGCACCGAGCAGGACAACGTCGCGGACAGGCACCCCTCCATCCTCCCAGACGAGGCCCGGACCTGGCTGGACCGTCTCCCGGGCGATAACTTTCAGTGAGTACTGACTACAGTCCGTTACTGACGGGGTCGACCTCTCGTCTATGCGGACGATCGGGAAGGCGCGGCACCCACGCACGACGCCGATAACGGCCCTCCTCGCCATCGTCGTCACCGTCCTCGGCCTGCAGTTTCCGTACGCCGGCCGCGCGGCGGCTGCCGCGGTCCCCGCTGACCTCCTTTCCCCGGTATCCACCGGGCGGGGAGCGGACCGGCTGGACGCCCCCCACGTCATCGCGCCGCGAACCGCCGCACCAGCCAAGCAGCAGCCCCGTGCTCGGGCGAACCCACCGGCCGCTGTCGCCTCTGCGCCGCGCATCACCTGCACCGGGACCGGCTGGGAGCGGCGCCGCGGGCAGGCTGCGCTCGCCTCCTTGCGCCCAGCGCCGATGCCGGTGTACTCACTGTCGTTCCTGCCGGCCATGACCGGCTTCTACGGCCTGACGCGGCCCTCGGTGAAGGCGATCGAGGTCTACGTCCGGCCTTGCGACACCGAGACCGACACGCTGCTCCGGCACGTGATCTCGCATGAGCTCGGCCACGCCTGGGACAAGACCCATCTGAGCGAGGGGCAGCAGGCCGCCTACCGGCGGGCCAGGGGGATCCCGGCGGGTACCCCCTGGC
>JAYSQK010000032.1:0-5653 GCA_043721555.1 Frankiales bacterium | reverse complement strand
CCTACACCGCGGCTCTCGAGCTGCACGGGCTGGCGCTTGAGAACCTGCAGGCGCGGGTCCGCGGCACCACGCTGATGGCGCTGTCAAACCAGCACGGCCACCTGGTGCTGACGACCGGCAACAAGAGCGAGCTGGCGACCGGCTTCTCCACCCTGTACGGCGACAGCGCCGGCGGGTTCGCCCCGATCAAGGACGTGCCCAAGTCGCTCGTCTGGGCGCTCGCCCGATGGCGCAACACCGTCTCGGAGGTCATCCCGCCCAACAGCATCGACAAGCCGCCGTCGGCCGAGCTCGCCCCCGGTCAGCTCGACAGCGACCGGCTGCCGCCGTATGACGTGCTGGATGCCCTGCTGGACGGCTATGTCGAGCGCGACCTCGGCCGGGCGCAGCTGCTCGAGGCCGGTTTCGAACCGGCGATGGTCGACCGGGTGGTGAAGCTGGTCGACACCGCGGAGTACAAGCGGCGGCAGAACCCACCGGGGCCGAAGATCACCGGCCGGGCGTTCGGGCGGGACCGGCGGCTGCCGATCACGTCCCGGTGGAGCGAGGCCACCGCTGCGATGCCCGAAGTGGTCAGGCCCGAGCAGGCATCCTGATGCCGGCCAGCACCGCGTCGACGACCTCGGCAGCCGGTAGCGGCGGCTCCTGCGGCCTCAGCAACGACCGGTAGAGCACCGGCCCGACCAGCAGGTCGATCGTCTGCTCGACGTCGAGGTCGGCGCGCAGCTCACCGGACCGGATGCCGGCCAGGAGGACCTCGGCGAACCGCCGGCGGCGCGGGGTGATGACCTGTTCGCGGTAGCGCTCGAGCAGGCCGGGATGGTCGACCGCGGCGCTGACCAGGCGCGGCAGCAACCGGCCGGCCGGCGAGTTGGTCGTGCGCATCGTGGACTCCACCAGCGCGACCAGGTCCGCCCGCAGGTCGCCCCGCGCGACCCGGGGGACGGTGTCGGACAGGGTCGCGAGCGCGTCGACGACCAACGCCTCCTTGCCGGCGTAGCGGCGGTAGAGCGTGGCCTTGCCGACCCCGGCGCGGGCGGCGACGGCCTCCATCGTCACGCCGGCGTAGCCGTCGTCGGCGAGCAGCGCGAGGGTGGCCTGGATGATCTTTGTGTCGCAGGAGGGGTCGCGCGGCCGCCCGACCAGCCGGGCAGCGTCGAGGCTCACGCCGCGACCGGTTCGCGCACCTGCTCCGGCGCGTCGTACGACGGGGTGGCGGCCTTGCCGGGCAACCAGATGGCGACGACGACCGAGCCGAGCAACGCGACCAGGGCCGAGCCCAGAGCGGTGACGTGCATCGCGTCGATGAACGCCCCCCGGCCGGCGGTGAGCAGCTGCTCGCGGGCCGCTGCCGGGAGCCGCTGGGCGACCAGCTGCAGCCCCCCGATGGACTCCGCGGCGGCGTCGCGGGCGCCCGCCGGCAGCGCGACCAGTGCGCCCTCGATGTGCGAGCGGTAGGACGCCGACAGCACCGAGCCGAGGACCGCGACCCCCAGGGCGCCGCCGACCTGGCGGACCGTGTTGTTGACCGACGAGCCGGAACCGGCTCGCTCCCTCGGCAGCGTCGACATGATCGACTCGGTGGCGGGGGCCATCACGTTGGCCATCCCGGTCCCCTGCAGCAGCAGGAGCAACTCGACCCACCAGATGCCCGTGCCGGCGTCGACGAACAGATAGCCGGCGAAGCTCACCGCGACGAGCAGCAGCCCGATGGAGCAGACCAGCTTGGCGCCGAAGCGCTGGACCAGCTTGGCGCTGCGGGGTGCGAAGAACATGATCGACAGTGCGACCGGGAGCAGCCGGATGCCCGCCTGCAGGGCGGTGTAGCCGCGGGCGTACTGCAGATAGAACGACAGGAAGAACGTCGCGCCGAACAGGGCGAAGAAGGCCAGCGTGGTGGCCGCCGAGGCAGCCGAGAAGGCCGGGTTCTTGAACAGCGTGACGTCGAGCGCGGGGTGGCTGCTGTGCCGCTCGACGACGACGAAGACCGCCAGCAGGACCAGGCCGCCGACGAGCGGCACGAGCACCTGCGGGCTCCCCCACTGGGTCGTCTGGCCACCCTTGATGATGCCGTAGACGAGCCCGACGAGGCCCACGATCGACAGCACGACACCGACCGGGTCGAGCCGCAGCGGGTTGGGGTCCTTGGACTCCGGCACGAGCCACACAATGCTGGCGATGCCGATCAGCACGACCGGCACGTTGACGAGAAAGACTGAGCCCCACCAGAAGTGCGCGAGCAGCGCCCCGCCGGTGATCGGTCCGAGCGCGATCGCGATGCCGGTCGCGCCGGCCCAGATGGCGATCGCCCGGCCGCGCTCACCGGGCTCGAAGACGTTGCTGATGATCGACAGCGTGCTGGGCAGCACGGCCGCACCGCCGATGCCCATCAGCGCCCGGCCGGCGATGAGCCAGCCCGGTGAGGGCGAGAATGCCGACAGCGCGGACGCCACCCCGAAGATGG
This sequence comes from Frankiales bacterium, assembly GCA_043721555.1. Classification (GTDB taxonomy): domain Bacteria; phylum Actinomycetota; class Actinomycetes; order Mycobacteriales; family SCTD01; genus JAYSQK01. Next base: position 3,189 of record JAYSQK010000032.1, on the reverse strand, counting down.
CGAGCCCCAGCACCAGGAACCGCTTGCGCCCGTAGCGGTCACCGAGCACGCCGTAGGTGAACAGCAAGCCCGCGAAGACCAGCGAGTAGGAGTTGACGGCCCACTCCAGCTGGCTCTGGGTGGCGTGTAGATCCTGCTGGATCGTCTTGAGCGCGACGTTGAGGATCGTGTTGTCGAGCACGACGACGAGCATGCTCAGCACCATCGTGCCGAGAATCCACCACCGCCTGTCGTGGACCGAGCGCTGACCCATGTGACTGCCTTCCTTGCCGCTGGCTTGCCGTTCCGCGCACCGTACGGCCGAATGGTTGCGAGACGCAACCGTTTCGCTGGCTGTGGTCGGTGACCTTTCCCACACCACGCCGGCGAGCAAGCAGTGTCAGGCTTGCGGCAGTCCGGGGACATCTGCCCCGAGACCGTCCAGGAGGTCCCCGTGTCCGACACCATCCCGACCCTGTACGGCGGGGTCACCACCCGCCGGGTCACGACCCGTGACCTGCTGCTGGCCAAGGAGCGCGGCGAGCGCTGGGCCATGCTCACGTCGTACGACATGCTCTCGGCGCAGGTCTTCGAGGCCGCCGGGATCCCCGTGCTGCTGATCGGCGACTCTGCCGGCAACAACGTCCTGGGCTACACCGACACGGTGCCGGTGACCGTCGAGGACCTGCTGCCGATGGTCCGGGCCGTCGCCCGCTCGACCACCCGACCGCTGGTCGTCGCCGACCTGCCGTTCGGCTCCTACCAGGAGTCGCCGGCGCAGGCGTTGCGGACAGCGGTCCGCTTCCTGCAGACCGGGGCGCAGGCCGTCAAGCTGGAGGGCGGCAGCCGGGTGCTGCCGCAGGTCTCGCTGCTCGTCGCATCCGGCGTCCCGGTGATGGGCCACCTCGGGCTCACCCCGCAGAGTGTCAACACCCTCGGCGGCTACCGCGTCCAGGGCCGCGGCGAGGCCGGCGACCAGCTCATCGCCGATGCCATCGGTCTGCAGGAGGCCGGCGCCTTCTCGGTCGTGCTCGAGGTCGTCCCGGCCGAGCTGGCCGAACGCGTCACCAAGGAGTTGACCATCCCGACCATCGGGATCGGCGCCGGCGCGGCCTGCGACGCACAGGTGCTGGTGTGGACCGACATGGCCGGTCTCACCCCCGGGCCGGGGCCGAAATTCCTCAAGCGCTACGCCGACCTGCGCGGAGTCCTCACGGCCGCTGCCAAGGCCTACGCCGACGATGTGCGCGAGGGCCGCTATCCGGCCGACGAGCACGGCTACAGCTAAGCCGCGAGCGTCATCGACACCAACTCGCGGGCGCCGGTGAGCGTCCCGCGGGCCGGCCCGCTGTACCAGCCCGAGGTCGGCGGTACGTCGAGGTAGTCGCGGCCGACCGCGACGGTCAGGTAGCGGCCGTCGGCGCGGCGGGCGTGACACGGATCGAAGGCGACCGTCCGGGCGGCGCGCCGATCCGGCAGGACCAGCTCGACCCAGGCGTGCGTACCGCCCTCGCCGACCAGATGCCCTGAGACGTAACGGCAAGCGATCCCGGCGGCCCGCAGCACCGCCAGCATGACGTGCGCCTGGTCCTGGCAGACGCCCTCACCACGGGCCAGGGCCTGCGCGGCGGTCGTCCGCACCGACGTGGCGCCGGGCACGTAGCGGACCAGCTCCGGGATCAGCCGGCACACCTCGTCCGCGCTCGCGAGCGGGTCGGTGCGCCGGGCGTGCCGCGCGGCCAGCCGCCGGATCTGCGGGCTCGCCACGGTCAGCCAGCTGGGTTCGCGCAACCGCGGGTCGGCGAGCAGCCCAGCGTCGAGCGGCGCCGGCTCGCCGTACCGATCGACGACGACGGTCACGTGCATCGCCACACTGCGCGGGACGACCGCGAGGCGCACGGTGCAGACCCGGTTGCCGTGCCCGTCGAGATGCCAGTCGACCTGCGCCGACGGGTCCGACACCTGCACGACACCGGACCGCAGTCGCTGGTCGCCGTGCCGCGCGGGCGGCACCACCACCAGCCGGTGCAGCAGCGACAGCGCCGGCGCGTCGTAGTCGTAGCGGAACGACTGGCGCAGGTGGTAGGAGACGGCGCTCATCCCGGGAGCATGCCCGTCGCCGCAGGCCTGGAGCCGCACGCCACGCCCAGCGCGCCGTCGGCGAGGATGACGGCGTGCACCGGTCCGTGAGCTGCTCCCTGGTCGCCGAGTTGCTGGCGCCCGCGACGGTGGAGCTGCAGGTGGCGGTGGCTGGTCCGCCGCCGGCCACCGAGCAGCTGCGGGTCACCCTGAACGACCAGGCCATCGAGGCGACCGAGCTGCGTACGCCCGCCGGCGGGCGGCTGCATGTGCTGCGGGCCGGCGCCGGGCGGCTCGAGGTCACCTACCGCGCCGACGTCGCCGGCCGGACCCGGACGGTCCCGGTCCAGGCGCTCGACGTGACGACCTATCTGCGGCCGAGCCGGTACGCCGAGTCCGACCGGCTGGCCGCGATCGCCGGCGCCGAGCTCGGCGGCCTGGACGCGCCGGCCGACCTGCTCCGAGCCGTAGCCGCCTGGGTCGGCAGCCGGCTGGCCTACGTCCCGGGGAGCAGTGCCGGGACCGACGGCGCCATCGACACGCTGCTCGCTGGGCAGGGGGTCTGCCGCGACTACGCGCACCTCGCCGTCGCCATGCTGCGGGCCCGGGACGTGCCGGCCCGGCTGGTGTCGGTCTACGCGCCGGGGCTGGCGCCGATGGACTTCCACGCCGTTGCCGAGGCGCTGGTCGACGGCGCGTGGCTGGTCGTCGACCCGACGCTGCTCGCGCCCCGGTCGTCGTTGGTCCGCATCGCGACCGGTCGCGACGCCGCCGACACCGCGTTCCTGTCCTCCTACGGTGGCGATGTGCGCCTCGACGTCGTACAGGTCACCGCGGTCGTCGACGGCGATCTGCCCCGCGACGACCTCGACGACCTGGTCCGGCTGGGCTGATCGGGCCGGCTCAGGCCGGCCGGCAGACCCGGACATCGCACAGGCCAGGTGCCCGCCGGGCCTGCACCAGGACGTGCGAGAGGGTCTCGGTCGTCAGGTCGACCCGCACGATCACGTCGTACGCGCCGGTCGTCACGGCGGTCTCGGTGACCGACGGCAGCGTCGCGACGAAGGACGCGACCTCGTCGGCGCGCCCCGGATCTGCCTGCAGGAGCAGATGGGCGCTGAGCGACATGGT